>NZ_DFQB01000036.1:0-30811 GCF_002377545.1 Thalassolituus sp. UBA3500
ACAGCCTAACAACCCTATTTGATTAACCGGGAAAAATTAGAGCAAGCAACAAGCGCTTTCTCTCTTACGATGACCGTCCACGTAGTCTAACAGCCTAACAACCCTATTTGATTAACCGGGAAAAATTAGAGCAAGCAACAAGCGCTTTCTCTCTTACGATGACCGTCCACGTAGTCTAGGCCTCCCCTAGCATCAATATTGTGGCCGTCAACAAGCAGTCTTCTGATCAATTCTCGGTCCTTGTGCTTTACAGCCCAATGAAGTGGAGTTATGGCGTTTAGTTTTTCTCCGAGGTCCACGCATGTCTCTTTAAGGCAGGCCGTTACCCGAGGCTGCTCTACCGAGCAAACTGAGGCTATAGTTCTTTCGCTGTGATATTTTCTTTCAAGCTCATAATGGATCTCAACCAAAGATGCTATCATGGCGGGCTCGACAGCATTTTCTGAATAAATAATAAACTTACTGTAGCCTCCACACACTCTGTGGCCCACGCCAATAGTTCTGCAATCAGCATCTGATTTACAAGACAAGTCTTTGGTTTGCTCCCTTATCCTCTGCTCCAAACTTTCTATTTCCTCGGTTTGCCCAAACGCTAAAAATGGAATGCACATAAGGAGTAACACAAAAACTGACGCCGACTCATTTGGCGTACCTCTTAAGTTCTAATTCCGCGCTAGAAAGCAAGCCAAGCGAGTTCTAGTGACGGCCACGTTTTATCTGTGGCAGTAACGAATTTCAGCCGCTTGTTATGATTTGAAGTCATTGACAAAGTTATTTCTCATGTACTTAGGCCAGCTTGGGTATACTGATCTGAAATGGTCTAGTATCCTTTTCTCCATATAGAACCTGTCCAACTCATCGAACCTAACAGGATCTTTATTACCAGATGATAACTTTTCATAAGCAGCCTTATGGAAAGCACAGAAGATCACATATGACATCAAATTATGCCATTCATTAATTTTTGACTGGCCGATCTCCGCTTTATCCCAAACACCACAGAGCGTCGGGAAGTATCCACGTCCCTGTTCACCAAGCCCTCCATCGCTAATAACTACTTGCGACGGCCAAAATAGTCTACTTTCTCTAATTAGTCTACTCAATTTCATAAAGATAACGACGCCGTAATAAAAGGCGAGCGTTAGCGAATCCAGCCCGTGATTATCGCGGGCGGTTTTCAATTGCTTTTTTATGCATTTATAAACGGTATGTCGCCATACCCCCAAATTAGTGTACCAATAGCAATTAGCGTGAAAGCTATTTTATTTAGCAGACCAGGCCAATGGTTATTTTTAGCTTTAAACTCGTTAAACCCTACCTCTACGAAACCCGACGGATTGAAAATATTAAATATTTTTATGGCATTCGCTTCTGCTAGCAATGCAAGAACTACCATTGCTGCACCACTACGAGAAAACCAAATGCCAAAATCAACGTCCTCAGGTCTCCAAGGTACAAAGAAAATAAAAATGGTGCCGCGACTGCTAAGCCTGTAAAGGAAAAGAACCTTATACGTTCTTTACTTAACATACCTTCATACAATTCCTCAGACATACCTTCCCTTATGCATAACGCTTTGCTAAGCGGCAATAAAATAGCTGGCTACAATTAGCGAGAAAAGAGCAATTACCAGCTTTTCCGTTTTAGCAGATTGTTTAGTTTACTTTAGAAGCTCATTCAATATTTTTTCCCGCTGCTCTAGCGTGGACTTACGAACACCTTTCTCAAAATTAACATATATAGGGCGCTTATTTTTTACAGAAGCTTCTATTTCCAAACAGTATTCGCCAGTGGCAAACATTAGGTGTCGACCACCTTCATCCCACCCCAAATCATCCGTGTAGAAAATACCTGTTTCTATTAAATATTCCACCCATGATTTATTCTCAGGAGTAATCGAAGCAATCTTTTTAATTTCTTCATCTTCACTAAATTGATCAATCTCAATATCGATTGGAATATCGCCGTCCAAGTTAAATATCTCAGTAAAAAACTTTTTAGTAATTGCGTAAGTTTCTATTTCACTTATTGATTCCTCAGCCTTGGCTTCATCAGGGCTAGATGAACGATACAAACTCTTTACAAGTGCCTCTAATTTGCCATTGGAATCTTTTAAATTACTCAATAAATGATTAGTAGCATCAATTTGAGTTTTAACTTCTCTAGTTCTCAGAAATTCGAAGAAAAGCCCAGCCCACTGTTTCCGCAAATGAACTTCTATATCATTAAAATTAGAAAAGCCCTCAAAAGCATTATTAACTGGAGAACGGCGTACTTCGTCTATAAATTTAAATATACTTTCTGCATCATCCTGTTTTTCTATCGCAGGAAAATTAATTTTATCAATAAATTTCTGATTGCGATTCTCTCTATAAATATGGTGATTATTAAGAACTGAATTTCTTATATAAGTGAAAACAGGTATATTTGCAGCTTTAGCTGCTTCATATTCTGCATTGGTAATGGATTTGGATTTATCTTTCACATATCCACCACCAAACCGCCCTCCAACAATCAAAATAAATAGTTGACAGTTGGATACTTCATGCACACATGCATCATGAGTATGAAGATCAGGATGATAGAATACGTCTCCGTGTTCACTTAGTATTGGATCGAAACCAAACGATCTAACAAACTTGTTCAATTGCTCTCTTACTTCAGATAAATCAAAACAGGTAGAGCTTATAAAAACTTTTGGTGTAGCCAATTACTTCTCCTGTAAAATTAACAGTTTGTTAGTGTGCGTACGCATTTATCCTGGGACACTCTATCGAGGTTTCCAGAGTAGCGATCTGACATCATTGAAGTATCTTCCATAACTTAGATCTCCCTTCTGAATATACGAGCATACTTAGCTATTTAACTCGTGCTCACGCCTGGCTCAGGCGCCAAGCTTTCTTTCAATACACCGAGCATACCGACCTTAGCGCTGTATGCAAAGTGCCTGAGGCGACGCCATATCAGCTCCCGATTCACTTCATATACCCTGACCTACGTCATTGCCCTTCCCCCGCCCACTCTATATGTTATGGCCTATACGGAAATCCACGGTCACTGACCTACGAGGGCCATTATGAGTCTTCCCTCTCCTAAACTTCTGATTCCTATTGTGTTGATTGGCGCAGGTGTCGCCGCTGTGCGCTTCTGGCCTGAGAGCCCGCTTGATGTCACGGTATCTAAGGCCTCTGTCGGCTTAGTCGAAGCGAGTGTCGCCAATACCCGCTCAGGTACGGTTAAGGCGTGCCAGCGTTCGCGCTTGTCGCTGCCTCTTGGTGGCCAGGTAAGTGTTCTCTATGTTGCTCAGGGCGATAAAGTTGAAGCAGGCGCGCCTTTGATGGAGCTTTGGAACGAAGACATTCGTGCCACTCTGGCGACTGCTGAGGCTCAGCTGGATACTGCCAAGCTTTCGCACGAGGCTACCTGTACGCAGTCGCAATCAGATAAGCGTGAAGAGCGGCGTATTCATGATCTTCATAAGCGCCAGATGGCATCCTCTGAGCAGTTAGACCGCGCCGAAACAGCTGCAACCATCAGTGAGCTTTCGTGCAAACAGCAAGAAACCCTGATTACACAAGCCTCTGCCAATCTGGACCTACAGAAAGCGCGCTTTGCACAGACACAATTACGAGCGCCATTCGCAGGGATTATTGCTGAGGTGAATGCCGAGATCGGGGAATACGCGACGCCGTCGCCGCCGGGTGTCGCTACCCCACCCGCGATTGATTTAATTAACCCGGATTGTTTTTACGTGCAGGCTCCGATTGATGAGGTGGATGCGGCTCAGGTCGCACTGGATATGCCGGTACGGGTTACGCTGGATGCCTTCGGCGACCGTACTTTTGATGGCCATGTCTCGCGTATATCGCCTTACATTCAGGATGAAGAAAAGCAGGCCCGTACCGTGGATGTTGATGTGCGCCTTAACGAGCTTCCTGAAGGCACCCATCTGTTGATTGGTTACAGCGCCGATATCGAGGTGATTACGGCAACCTCTGAGAACACCCTGCGGCTGCCCACCGAGCTTTTAATCGACACGGATCACGTAATGCTCACCAGAGACGGCAAGGCCGTTAAGCAGCAAGTCGAGCTTGGCCTGACTAACTGGACCTGGAGCGAAGTCACCAGCGGGCTGAATAGCGACAATCAGATCATTAATGAACCCGGCCAGAGCGATCTGGAAGGTGGCCGTACGGTTCGAGTGTTGGATACCGACGCTAATGACTGAAGCAACCACAGAAACAAATACAGAAGCAATCAGAGTACGCGGTGTTCATCGTCGCTTTCAGCTCGGCGATCAGACCGTACACGCCCTGAATGATATCAATCTGGATATTACGCAAGGCGAGTATATCTCGGTGATGGGGCCTTCGGGTTCGGGCAAGTCGACGCTGCTGAATATGCTGGGGCTGTTGGATGTGCCTGATGAAGGGCAATACTGGCTCGCGGGTAAGGATACCGTCCCGATGAGTGAAGAAGAGCGCGCGGGGTATCGTCGCGACCATATTGGTTTTGTGTTTCAGTCGTATCACTTAGTGCCACGCCTCAGTGCTCGCGAGAATATGGAACTGCCTATGGTGCTGGCAGGTATTCCTCCGGCAGAACGCCGTAAACGCTTAGAGCCTGTCATTAATCGCTTAGGATTAACTGAGCGCGCCGGTCACAAACCAGAACAACTGTCTGGTGGTCAGCGCCAGCGCGTAGCCATAGGCCGTGCGATTATTATGCAGGCTCCACTGCTACTCGCCGACGAACCTACCGGTAATCTCGATACGCATTCGGGTGCCGATGTGGTTGAGCTGCTGGAAGAATTAAATGCTCAGGGCATTACCTTAATTGTGGTTACGCACGGCATGGCGCTCGGCCAGCGCGCAAAGCGACGTTTACGTATGGTGGATGGCGCCATCGTCAGCGACGATACGTTCGCCATAATCCCCTCAGAAGAGCCTGCTCTATGATCCGCCTGCAGGATCACTTCACCTTTACCCTGCGCTCCGTTACGCGACAGCGTTTTCGTACCACGATGCAGTTAGTTGCTATGGCCATTGGTGTGCTGGCGGTCGTGTTACTGACCGGTATTGGTGAAGGCGGGCGTCGCTTTGTAATGGCCGAGTTCGCAAGCCTGGGCAACGATGTTTTAGTGATGCTGCCGGGCCGAAAAGAAACCACCGGCGGCCTGCCGCCATTAACCGGCGAAGGCACCCGTGATATCACGCTTAACGATGCCCAAAGCCTCATGCGAATTTCCGGTGTCGAGCGTATTGCACCTATCGTTGTGGGCACCAGCCGTTTGAGTATTTCAGGGTTGAGCCGCGACAGCTTAGTGCTGGGGACGACTCAGGATTTCTTTAACATCCGCGATCTCGCCTTCAGTCAGGGTCAGGCATTTACTACTCGCCAGGGTAGCCGCAGTCGTGCGGAATGCATTCTGGGTGCAACGCTCCGCGATGAACTTTTTGGCCCTAAACGCGCGCTGGGCCAATGGATTAATGTCGCGGACTATCGTTGTCGGGTGACAGGCGTGCTTACCGATTCAGGGACGGGTTTCGGCTTTGATATGAGCAACGCGCTGATGCTGCCCGTTGATAATGCCATGCAGATTTTTAACACCGAAGGTCTGTTCCGCGTGATGATTCAGATTGAGAACATTGATGCGGTTCCGGCGATGACGACCGCCGTTGAGCAACAGATGACGCTGCGCCATGACGGCCAACTGGATATTACGATTGTTACGCCCGACAGCCTGCTCAGCGCCTTCAATAATGTACTGTTAGTCATGACCTTTGCTGTCGCCGGTATCGCTGCTATCAGCCTGTTAGTCGCTGGTGTGTTAATCATGAATATGACACTCATCGGCGTAGCTCAGCGCCGCGCTGAAATTGGCTTATTAAAAGCACTAGGGGCGTCATCAAAAGAGGTCCGCTTATTGTTTATTACCGAAGCCACCTTACTCGCCACCAGCGGCGCGGTGCTCGGTATGCTGATCGCGGAGGTGATTCTATTAGGGCTTCGAGTAAAATTTCCTGAAGTACCTTTTGCCACCCCTG
This sequence comes from Thalassolituus sp. UBA3500, assembly GCF_002377545.1. Classification (NCBI taxonomy): domain Bacteria; kingdom Pseudomonadati; phylum Pseudomonadota; class Gammaproteobacteria; order Oceanospirillales; family Oceanospirillaceae; genus Thalassolituus; species Thalassolituus sp. UBA3500. The sequence goes on from NZ_DFQB01000036.1 coordinate 6,048, forward strand.
TCTGGGCGAGTGCATCGGCGATTGGTATTTCTGCGGTCGCCGGTGTTCTGTTCTCATGGATACCGGCCCAGAAAGCCGCAAAATTACCGCCAGTATTGGCGCTTCAGGCTCAGGCCGGAAAATAGGAGGCGTGCCTTATGATCAGACCTGACGATTGGCTACGCCTTGCAACCTCACCCGTTACCAGCCAACCGGGTAAGAGCGTCTTAACCGCACTGGGCATTGCAATTGGTATTGCCGCAGTGACCCTTCTGACGACACTTGGCCACGGTGTACGCCAGTACGTGCTCGACAGTTTTTCGCAATTTGGCACACGCATTATTGCAATTACCCCAGGTCACAGTGAGACCGCAGGACTGGCCGGAGGATTAATAAGCTCAGTCCGGTTATTAACGCTCGACGATGCCGAAGCCTTATCAAGAATTACCGGTAGCGAATGGGTCGTATCGAATGTTCAGGGCTCAGGGCCAGTGCGCTACGGTGAACGTGTTCGCAGCACTGAAATTCTCGGTACAACCTCTGACTTTAATCAGGCCTGGGACTTCCCACTGGCAATGGGGAAGTTTTTACCGAACGCCGACGGTAATAGCCCTGCGGTCGCGGTCATTGGCGATACGTTATATCGGGAGTTATTCCGCAGTGAAAACCCTCTCGGAAAATTTATCCGGATTGGCGGCCAACGCTATCGTGTGATTGGTGTAATGCAACCGAAAGGCTCAACTCTTGGGTTTGATCTCGACGATATGGCGTATATTCCTGCCGACCGCGCCCTTACCCTGTTTAACCGCGAAGGTTTAATGGAAGTCGATGTGGTGTTCTCAGAAGGCACGACCTCTGCGCAAATGCAGGAGCGCATTAAAAGCGTGATGATGAAACGCCACGGCCAGGAAGATTTCACCCTCACCAGCCAGGACGAAATGCTCAGCAGCATGAATCGCATTCTCAGTATCCTGACCATGGGCGTTGCCGCACTGGGTGGTATTTCTTTGTTGGTTGGTGGCGTTGGTATTTTTACCATTATGACCACCAACCTGACGGAACGCACAGCCGAGATCGGTTTGCTGCGTGCGATTGGTTGCCCACGCCGTCAGCTACTCAGCCTGTTTTTAGGCGAAGCAGTCATGCTTTCATTATTCGGCGCCTTTATCGGCATCGTTATTACTGCCGTTGTAGTTGCCCTTCTGAGCGTTTTAGCACCTGCATTTCCGGTTCAGATTCAGTTTTCAACACTGGGACTGGCCATTGCAGTAGCGACGATCACTGGCCTTATTTCCGGCATTTGGCCCGCCTATAAATCATCACGGCTGAGCCCTATTGAGGCTTTACGGGGGGAGTAACTTTCCTTGCCCTAAACCCAGTCATCACGCTTTTCTTTGGTGCGACAGTGCGCCCCAAAACCGACCATACTCGCACCATCATGGTTAGCCCAGTTGTTTTTATTCATTCCGGTATATTTTTCACAAGCTGTTCAAGGCCCGCCGCAGCTGCATCGCGACAGATAACCCGCCCTTAATTACAAAGTTATAAATAGATGGCATGACACTTGCCAATCAAGCAGGAGAAACTTTATAAGAAACATAGGCTTAGCTATATGTACATTCTCCCAGCGATACTCCTGTCGCTTACTCTGATCCCCGGAATCGCTCACGCCGATACCGGAACAACCAGCATGGATATCGTCTGGATTCTGTTTTCTGCCACACTTGTCTTTTTTATGCAGGCCGGTTTTGCCTTGCTTGAAAGTGGCATGTCTCGCGCAAAAAATGCCATTAACGTGATGATGAAAAACTACATCGATGTCTGTATCGGTAGTCTATTATTCTGGGCCATTGGCTTCGGTATTATGTTTGGCAACAACCCAACGGGCTTCTTTGGCACCACGGCATTCGGCTTATCTGAAGGCAGTAACTGGGACTTTACTTTCTTGTTATTCCAGACCATGTTCGCTGCGACCGCTGTCACTATCTGCAGTGGTGCCATGGCCGAACGCACTCGCTATACCGCCTATTTATTATCTGCGGCGGCCATCGTCACCTTTATTTATCCTGTGTTTGGCAGTTGGGCCTGGGGCGGAAGTTACGGCGGTCAGGGCTGGCTTGCCGAACTGGGCTTTATTGATTTTGCTGGCTCTACCGTTGTGCACTCTTTGGGCGCATGGTGTGCACTTGCTGGGGTCATCGCCGTAGGCGCACGTACTGGTCGCTTTGATAATTCAGGCAACACGCGAAATATTCCTGGCCACAATTTATCTCTCGTAGCTTTGGGTGGCTTTATTCTTTGGTTCGGCTGGTTTGGCTTTAATGGTGGCAGCGCGTTGTCAGCTTCAGAGAATATTGGTGGCATCATTCTTAACACTCACCTTTCGGCGGCGGCCGGTGCGGGCGGTGCAATTTTACTGTCGGCCCTGTTACAACGCCCGATTCTTTTAACCACTACCGTTAACGGTAGCCTCGCAGGCCTTGTAGGCATCACCGCCGGCTGTGCCACGATGGAACCGCCATTCGCCATCGTCACAGGCGCTGTCAGTGGTGTGATTGCAACTCTGGGTCAGGACCTGATGCTTCGTTGGAAACTCGACGATGTTGTTTCAGCAATTCCCGTGCATGGTTTCGCCGGTGCCTGGGGCACGATTGCCGCGGGGCTCTTTTTCGCTGGCGACATGTTCGATACTCAGCGTGTTGCGACTCAGGCCATTGGTGTCATCACTGCCTTCCTCTGGGCCTTCCCGCTGTCGCTGCTGGTGTTCACGCTGATTCGCTTTATGATCGGCCTACGTTCTTCGAAGGAACACGAGCAGATGGGCCTCGATTGTACCGAGCACAATGAAGTCGGTTATCCAGAGTTCCAGCGAAACATCACATTCCGTCAGGAGCCATAAGCATGAGCCCTGATATTAAACGTCGCATCGTGTTTACGATTTTGTCGGACTATATTGCTGGCGAAGAACTTCGCCAGGTTATGATCCTATGGCAAGCGGAATTTTCTGAACGCTCGCGTTATGAACTGAATCAGTTCCTGGGCGCGTGCCGGGATGTTCCGGGTATTCAGCAGAATCGCCTTGAGATTCTCAGTCGTCTGGTGCGCATGGTCATGGCTGCTAACGAATCTGATCTGAAGCCTGACCCCATCAACTGGATGAATTCAGCAGACGATGCAGAAACTTCGTTTACGCCTTCTGAGCCGCTCACCAAAGAAGAATTCAGTCGGCCTCAGCAGGCAGCCTCCCGGCTTTCGCAGCCTCAAAAGACCTCAGAGACTGCACCGCAAAACAGTTTGGTCGCTGAAGTGGTTAATATGTTGTTCAGCCGCCTGCGCTCGGATCAGATTCGCACGATTAAATCGTATGTGCTCAGCGCCGCTCAGAAGAAAAAACTCCAGCCTGCGGCTGTGGCTATGTTTGAACAGCCAGACATTTCGGTTTCTGCCGTTCATACCCCACTCGAAATCATGGATGCACGTAAGCTGATTAACTTCACTTACATCGGTTGCTGCGAGGCAATTGGCCCGGTAGATGCCGACTTGTTGCTTAGTAAAGCCGTGCGCGAAGTCGGTGAAAAATATCGAGGTAATGAGCCTTACGCGAACTGCCTGAATCAACTACTGGGGCGCTGATGAGTGCGTAGGCTGAGTGAAGATTAAAAAAGCCACTGACAGAACGTCAGTGGCTTTTTTATTGAAACACACCGGGTATCGCTTTAATCAGACTCTTCAGTCGCGCGTCATCTGATAGCTATGCGCCAGAGCATGTTCTCCCGATACTTCATCAACGGTATATACACGCACCGTCAGTTGATTGCCTTCAATGTGCAGATGCATAAAACCTAATACATCGCCCTGCTGAAATTCGGCCGGGTTACGATTCACGTCATCAAGTGGGCGTTGTTTAGCACCTGCCCCCGATACGATCTGAGTCATACCCTCACAGCGTTCTAGCGGCGGAAGTATCTGCAGATCATGATCATGCCCCGAGATCATCAGATCAAAATCACCGCATAGATTGTCGCCTACGAAATCATAAAAAGCGTATCCGAAAGCAGGAACACCATCGTACCAGCCTGCGTTACCGTGACGGCCATTTGAAATATACGGGTGATGGGAAAACGCAATTTTCCAGGGTGTCGTCGCAGATTCTTTTTCAGCTTCGATCCACTCTTCCTGAACCCGATAGTATTTAAACTGACGGTATTTAGGATCAAGATCAGACACAGCCGCCAGCGGATTAGAATCGAGTGAGAAGAAAGTCACCAGTGGCGCTTCTGATTCAAGCGGTGCAGTAAACGAATAGTACCGTGCTGGCATATTCCACTTTTCACTCATGCGGTCTTCCGCATAGTGATAATCCACCTGAAACTCGCCCTTGTCGTTATCCAGGCCATCACCACTCAGCCAACCATTGTCGTGATTACCAAGCGTCATATAGAACGGAAAATCAACGTCTGCATAGGGCTTTTCAAATTTATCGATAAACTGAACATCGTCGACCGAATCAACGCCAGTTTCATAGATATTGTCACCCAGCCCCAGTGCAAAATCACAGCCGAGTTCATCACAGACTGCCTTCATGGCTGTGGCAACCTTATACTGCTTGTCTTCGCCCGTACCGGTGTCACCGATGGCGATAAAAGAAACTGCGCCTTCTGGCACCTCAACGACTGGCTCTTCGGGTTCCTCTGGAAACCAGGACATGCCATAGGCGGGTAAATGTACGGCCAGCGCCATCAATGCGAGCTTTTTCATCTTCTGTCTCCAGACCAACATTGCAATAAAACCACTGAGTGTAACGCCCCAGTGCTTCAGATTTGTGAAACATCCTACACAAGCTGCTCGAAACGTGCCGCCACCCAGCGGGCCAAGTAGATACGTCGGGTCATCAGTCACTTTCGCTGGTGAGTGCTAAACTCATCTGACAGAGGTTTGATAGGCAGGAGGTCCCTATGATTGTCGATTCTTTGATGACCACCAAAGTCGTTACCGTGCATCTTGATGACAAACTGACAAAGCTCCATGAAATATTCATTAATACGCGCTTCCATCACGTTCTGGTGGCTGAGAATGGCCGGTTACGTGGGGTTATTACCGATCGCGACTTTTTTAAAGCGGTGAGCCCATACATTGGCACACCGGCAGAAACCACGCACGATACTGCAACGATTAACAAGAAGGCTCATCAGATTATGAGTCGGAACCCGGTTACCATCAAAGCAGGCAGTAATATCCGTGAGGCTGTATCGCTGATATACCAACACGGCGTCACCTGTCTGCCGATACTCAACGATGAAGATAAGATTGCAGGTATTCTGACCTGGCGGGATGTATTTCGGGGGCTTGAGGCTCGCTATAACAAACCCGCGGCCCCCGAACAAAAGGATTGAGCAACGCAGACGTTACCGCCTGACCTCCGGTGCTTCTTTTATTGGCAGTGAGATAAAGTTCAGATAAAGATCTTCTTCCTGTATTTCCAGAGGGATAAGGAGAGAAGCAACTTCGTCTGACTCATTCTCTGTGCAGAGAACGTCTGCAAAAATGCCCAGCAGAGGAACATCAGTTGCGCCACAGGTGACCGGATCAAGAGACTCGGTGAGGTCACCAGTAAAGATAGTGATCGCGTTGACCAGATCATCCACGGTTGAACCCACTGGCCCAAGGGTCGACTCGATATCAAGATTCACCAATACGTTGATGGGTGGCACGTTCTGATTCCGCTGTTCAATTTGCATGCGGCCATCATCAAAGAAAGTAATATCGCCCACCAGCGTCAATGGCAGCGGATAGTTGTAGAGGTTATGACTCAGTATTTCACCACCGTCAGGTAACGCCAGGTTAGGAGAATCCAGCGCCAGAGTAACCTCTGTTTTGAAGATTGGCTGACCGTTATCGCCAGTAACAATCATACCGGGCACCAACCCCATTGGGTTGTCTTCGGTCGGTGTGGTGTAGCGCATACGGAGGATTTGTGTGCCGGTGGTCTGCTCGCCCAGTACTGGGAGAAAAACACTGGTAGGTGTGGTCGCCAGAAGCATGGGATACAGGTGTACTTTCACGGCTTGCTGACCGGTTTCTGGATCGACCGTTGGCCCTATCACCTCTGTATTCAGGGCTAATGTCTGGAATACGGCCTTATTGTCGGGGCAATCGTCACCGAGCGGATCACACCCATTACGTGCTGGCAGTGAGAGTGTCTCGTTGAGAAGCGTTGCTTCTCCGTTAACTACCGTAAGGATTGCGGCATTCTCTGACGGCAAGACATCCCCTGACGCCGTTATCGGACTGGTTGATGGTTCCAGGCATGGCTCCCCGCAATCGACAACGTAATTGGCGTTAGCATCTCGCACAGGGTAATTACGCAGCGGCGTAAAAACAGATTCTTGAGGAGCGCTGCCACGGAAGTAAATCACCATATCCGGGCCGCCGAAATCTTCAGAGTCGACAAGAAGATCCGTCTGTAGTGGAAGACCGGCATCTGAGCAGATAATATCCAGCTCATCACATACGGTATCGTTTACCGAATCAGCATGTGCTGACGCCATTGTGTAACGATAGACCTGCCCTTCTTCCCAGGCATTTTCCGGGAAGAAACGAATACGTTGACGAGCCTTTTCAAGACGACCCGACACCGGGGTAATTTCTCCGTCTTCGCTAACACGCTCAACTTTAAACGAGGTATTCAGATTGATTGAATCAATATCCATCACCTGCGAGAAAATAACCGCGATCGGCCGATCAGCTGGCATCGTAGTTAATGGCAATGTCTGATTTTCTACTTCAGCAGGCGTATTCTCAGAGACGACGCACTGGCCGTGATTTGGCTGCTCGGGTGGCAGCGGAAAAATATCACTCAGAGTGGCTGTTGATACACACGGGAAGCCGGGATACGTCGTCAGCGCAAGCGGTGACACTTTTACTTCCTGATCGGTCTGCTGCGTTGCAGGCATAGTGAATGTCAGTATGTCGGCTAATGCAGGCGACCCTTCCAGGTTTTGTAAACGACTGGTGGTTGTTACGACATATTCAGCAGCGGGTTTCAAACCACCACGAATCTGAACAGTCAGCACCGTACCGTCGATGCGACTCTCAATACTCTCTGTTGGTATACGAACTCCGTTTTCCTCGACAATGACCAGCTCCCCCGATTGACGACGTAACGGCTGATCAAAATTCAGAATAATGGGATCACCCGGTCGCTGCATCGACTGACGAGTTGCAGGAATAGCGTTTTCGAACCCCGGAACCCAACTGACAAGGCGCGGTGGGATATTCGGAGCCTGATTCTGCTCCTGATCAAATAAACGCTCGATCTGATCGTTAGTTTCGGCAAGCAGCTTAAACGCGATGGTGGCATTACCGACGTCCTGACCAAGAATATTGGGTTCAACAATACCGATAGAGTTAATTTCCAGTAAACCATTACGCACCTGTGCAAGACCCACCAACTCTACTCGCATTAAATCCTGCGAGAGCGACGCGTTGGGCTGTGATGCTGCGGTGTTCATGCTCACATCCATAAACAGGCGAATATGACGCTGGGCTTCAGGGTTGTCGGTATACGGGTTCGGGTAAAGGTAACCACTCGCATCAGAGATAAAAGTCACGATGACCGACCCCGTCTCCTGTGGAAGACCGGTTGCCGCATCCAGAAGCGGGACGTTACCGTTAATTTTCACGTCGAGAGATGAGCTAAGCAAAGTGCTGCCACGTGCAATGCGCAGAGGTACTGGCTGATTACCCGGAAAGTTAACCGCATACGCCAATTCAGCATTAAGAGTGCCCGTTTGCTGAGATAAATCAGTCACACCCTGCAATACGGAATTAAGTACAACCCCATTGACTAAGGCTTCATTCAATGGCGATATTTCTGAGTTTTCTGAGTCAACAATATCCTGAATCAGGATTGAGCTCGGCCCAGTATCACGAGGTACAAAATCCAGCGAGTAATTAATACCCGTGGTGCCATCGTCGTTCAACGGACGCACATCAACCAGTTCAAGACGATACGATTCACCTGGGTTTAATCGATCCCCTTCTGTACCGCACTCCGATGCGAGCGACACAGTGCAAGGGTCGATCGTCATTGACTGGTGCTTAAGAATAATGTCAGCCGGTACAAGATTATTGTTCGCGTCCAGGATCCGGACATTAACGCCATACTCGACGGATTCCGGGTCAACGGGCTGAGTAAACAAAAATCGGAAGGTCGAGAAATCCATCACCTCAAAATTGTTGCCGTCTGGTAGCAATTCAAGTACGCCGAAGTCATCGTCAACCGATGTCAGAGACAAGGGACCCGTCGCCTCGGGGCGTGTGGAAAACTGAATACCCTCTGGGCCAGTAGCATTAGGGGATGCAATTGCGTTAGCGCCCGAACCCAGTACACCATCGAATGTCAGGCTGTAGTCAGTGCCCGGAGAAAGCTCTTCTGCTGGTGTCGCTACAAGACCACGGCCACCATCGACCGTTCGTACAGATTCAATGGCCACGTTGTTTCCGCTACCGTCCACGAGAACCAACTTTTCAACGAGTAACGGGTCATCCACTGGAACAGTAAACCGAAGCACAAGGTCAGTCACTGGTGGCACGTTAATCTGACCATCAGCAGGATACGAGTACTCGACACTGGCACTTAAAAATGGCGCGAGAAAAGTACCGTTCGGACCTTCGACCATGGTGCCACCCAGAAGAGTCTGAGTTTCTTTATCACCGCAGGCGACCAGTACCAACGAAGTACATGCAATAATTAATGACTTTTTCATTTCGACCTCCTCAGAACTTCAGACTGATAGAACCACTGAATACATCCACGCTACCGCCAGTAGTCACTTCAATATTATTGGCTGTGCCGGGGCGGGAATTCACAATGGTAAAATCACGGTCGACCAGCTCCTGACGCTGATAACCGAGATCGATCTGCAATGGATGTGCGAGAAACAACTGCTTTCCGACCTTTGCTGATAACCCCACACCGACGATATAGCGGTCGGTATCAAAAAGGTTTACGTCGACAGTCTGAGTGCTTTTCAGCGCAGTTGGGCGATAAGAAAAACCGCCTAATAGTGAGAAAGATTCGCCAAAGCGATACTCTGCTCCAAGGCGCGGAATCATAATGTCTTCAAATTCAGCACCGGCCTGATCTTTAATGGTGTCGCTCGAAAACTGATCTTCAAGTGTCGACCACTCCTGATATTCGAGCGTCGCGCCAATGCGAATTGACCCGCGATCGAACTGTGTACCTGCCGTAATGGTAGTTGGCTGAAATGAATCGTACGTTTGTATCGTAAAATTTAGTGGATCAGAGGCCGGAATAAGACCCGGAATGACCGTCGTTGCTTCTACTTTGGTGCGAGAGTAAGAACGCTGCTGGTATGCCACAGCAAACTCAAGCCCGGTGACGGCACAGTCGTAATACGGACAGAACATTTCACCCAGATCGAGCGTATTCGAGAGCGTAAATGATAAGGCTGGCTCAGCCTGAACATTCAAAGATTCGTACTGTGTATTACCGGCAAGGTCTGTCGTGGTTGTCAGTGTGGCGTTGTTGTTTAACGTTGCGCGAGCTGAGAGACCACCACTGAATCCCCGAAACAGTTCCGTACCGCCGCCAACACTGACGAACAGAGGCTGACGGTCGTATTCAAGAAACTGCCCTCCTTCGCTGGTTTCAGACTGAAACTCCAACAGAGAAAAACCATAATTCTCGACGCCAATAACAACCCCCAGAAACATCGGGTGGTCAAAGGTCGTTAATTTAGAGAGATCCGTTTTGAGCCCCAACAGCAATGATGCCGTAGGCGTTCGGGATAGCAGGTCGCCCGAGCGGTCAGGGCCAGAAGCTTCAAGCTTTGCTTCGGCCTGAAGAAGCCCGGTCGACAACTCTCCACGTTGATCTTTTACCAAACGCGATGGGTTGTAGTAAGTTGCCGACACTTCCTGGTTGAACATGGAAAGCGCTTGCGTTGTTGCGACGTCCTGCGGAAATAAACCATAGGTATTTCCGATGGTGCCCATATTGGCGTTTGCACTTGTTATTGTCATTAAAGCCGCAAACGCAGCAACACCCGTAAACGGGCGAATAGAGAAAGGCATTTTGTTGTCTCCGCTATTAATATTTTTAGATCAAGGAGTTACAACAAACTCTATCAGAGCACTTAAAATTACAGCTACTAAACAATTGTTACTCTTGGTTTCCTTATTTACACATTTTTTTAAATCATAAAAATCAACAAGTTAGATCGACAATGTAATTATTAGTAACTCAATTAAAATATAATTTTCCATCACGTAATTTTTCAAGGCCGCTATGTAATTAATAAAAAGTACAATAGTCACAAAGGTGCGCACACACTGTTCAAGTTATCTATTTTCAAGGTGTAAAAATAGCTTCAGACAAGCGTTATATATCAGAGGATAAACGGTAGGATATTGTTGAATAATAAAAGCAAAAAAAGAAAAATGAAGGAAACAACGGGACACGCATTTGTATCCCGAACGTATTAAGTTTGACTAGTGAGCCGCAATTCCAAGACTGTCCGCAGCTTCGTCCAACATATCCCGTTGGCCACTGATACATTGGTAATAGAGCTCAGAAGAGAGCTTACCGTCGTAAGGCACATCCAGATAGAGATATTCTTCGTCGTAGGCGGGCAAATCAAACAGCACCAACATGGTGTCGATTAAATCGATACGGGCGGTGTCTCCGTCTTCATATCCCCCCTGGTAGTAGACATCATCGATGCAACTGGCGATGGTCTGAATCTGGAGAATTTCTCGGTCTGTTGGCTGCTCATCGGCGACAGCACTCGCGGAAAATGGCAACAGGCCCACGAAGAGACTGGATAGGATCGAGCGATGCATGATTCTTTTATAGTGATTAATCATGCGCCCTATTAAGCCAATATGTATCCCTTTGGGCCACATACTTTCTGTTAAAAGTTGTAACAGGGGTTACCTGCACTCCCCCCGGTTACTTCATATAAGAGCGCAGTGCTTTGATAACATCCTCGGTTTCTGCCTGCCGTTGCTCTGCAGTCAACTCTTCAGCGCCGAGATGCTCCCTGACGTGAGATTCAAGCACTTCCGCCATCAATCCGTTCACGGCTCCTCTGACCGCAGCAATCTGCTGGAGCACTTTATTACAGTCCCCATCTGCTTCCAGCAGGCGCTCAATTCCCTCAGCCTGCCCCTTGATACGCCTCACTCGCGTAAGCAATTTATCCCGGCTTTTTACCAGATGTGCCATTGAGGCCCCCCACAGAATGTATACTAGGGTATAGTATATTCCAAAGTCAGGATCAGTACAGAGTTATGAAATCAGAGACAATCCACCACTGTCATAGCCCCATCATCAACGAAGGCAACCCACTGGCAGAGCGAAACACCCGGTGGGCAGTTTATCTCACGCTGGTCGCCATGATCGCCGAAATCAGCGCTGGTTTAATGTTCAATTCAATGGCTTTGTTGGCCGACGGCTGGCACATGAGTTCTCACGCGCTGGCTCTTGGTTTATCGGTTGCGGCATATGTAGCGGCACGACACTATGCTACCGATCCCCGATTTTCATTCGGTACCTGGAAAATAGAGATTCTTGGTGGCTATACCAGCGCCCTCTTTTTGATTGCTATTGCCGGGCTCATGCTGTTTCACTCTGTTGAGCGGCTTTTTAATCCGAGTACGATTCACTACGATCAGGCAATAATGGTTGCGGTATTTGGTCTTACTGTAAATCTGATCTGCGCCTGGCTGCTTAAAGAAGATCACCATCATCACGAACACACAGATGAACATGCTCATCAACATCAGGATCTCAACCTGAGAGCCGCGTACATACACGTATTGACTGACGCACTGACCTCGGTTCTGGCCATTGCGGCTCTGTTTGGAGGCAAACTCTGGGGCGCTGCTTGGCTGGACCCGGTGATGGGTATTGTCGGCGCTATCATTGTTGCCGTGTGGGCGAAAGGCTTATTAAAAGAGACATCCGCAGTACTGCTTGATGCGGAAATGGATAAACCTTTATATGCGAAAGTGTCTGAGCGTCTGGCCAAGCGACACCCTGAAGCTGAAGTGTCCGACTTTCACGTCTGGCGGGTAGGAAGAAACGACTACTCCTGCATTATCGCCATCTCAACGATTCATCAGACAGCGACAGATGAATTCAAAGCATCACTGAAAGATATCCGAGAGATACGACACCTCACCGTCGAAGTTAATCAGAGCTGATTAACTATTTGCCGTGGCAGGTGAAGGCTGAAACCTCAGCCTTTGCTGTCGGCCCCGCTGGACTACTGGGCCACCGGAACTGGCTGCTTCCTGCCAACCCGCTTCATGTACTGCACACCGGGTACCGCTGACGTCCGCTGACGTAACCAGGCCTCAATCTCTTCCTGGCTTCTGTCGCCCTGCAAATCCACGACATGCCGGGCCAGCACATCAAAGCGTTTCATAATCAGCAGGAAAAACACCTGAAGCGTATCCAGGCCTTTAAATACCACCGAGTCATGTTCACGATACAGTGGAATATTCTTCTCAAAGAACTCAGGCGCATCTTTCCAGTGAACCGCACAACGCTGGTGATGGCTCATATGGTAGCCTTCGTTCAGGAAGTCATTTTCAAAAATAAACGTCGTCGTACACGCCAGCACATCGTGAATATTGTCCTGTTTATAAAATGCGTGCTGTGCGAATGTTGCGCCACCCGTGACGATATTGAACATCAGCTTGGGTATCACGAGGTACGCGATTGCTATTTTCCAATCGATAACGGCAACGCCAACGATCACCGCAAGATGGACTAACACCCCCGTCCGTACAGCGTCGAAGGACGACTTACGGTCATGGCTCGCAAAATAATCCAATAACGAAATACCCAGATTATTCAGCAGGTTTTCGCGACCAATGAATCTGGCAAAATCGATGATGGAGCTACGGTCGTAATGAGCAACACACTGCACGTCTTCATAGCTGGCATCTTCGCCATGATGAACCCGAACGTGCCCCTGCGTGACTACAGACTGAAGCTGCCCGAATAAAAGCCCAAGCAGGTTTTCAAAAGGTCGGTCGAATGGTTTCTTCACGCTTGAATTAAAATAGCCCTTCGGCCTGTGCCCTTCTATGTGTGACGCGCTGAACAGGTGCTGATAATGAAATGTTCCGGGTCCAACCATCAGCGTCATGTACCCCGCCCACAACCAGACGTTGAACTCACCGAGCCACAATTGTATCAGTAGCAAGGGAACCAGAGTCACGATGGTTTTGGTCATGACATGCATCACCGGCATATCACGCGCATCGGCAAGTAAGGCATTTCCCAGTGCTTCGGTCATGGCTCCGAACGGGCGATACAGCGCCATACGCAGCGCGCGCACTCCGGGTACTTTATCGATCAGCCAGACCGCAAACCCGAGAATGAATGCGGGCACTGTCACGACGGTAAACAACAGGATCTGTGCCAGACCAAAAGTGATCGCCATAAGATCACTCAGTGAATTCGCCTTTCCTGGCAAAGGCCTGAGCATGACGGCAATAAATCCGCGCTCATCTGTTTTACCGGCTTTCTCCAGACGCTTTATCCAGCTGAGGTAGCTGATCAGTAAATCGCCGAGAAACAGACTCGTACCAGCCGCGAAAATAGGAGCGGTATTCGCCGCGACTTCCTCAGTCGCCTGCCCACTCATGACCAGTACCGTGCCAACAACCAGGGTGATCAAGGGATATAGGGATAAGACAATTCCGCGAATGCTCCACTGTCCGACATTCTCAACCAGACCTTCCCGCTTCGCTTTACCCAGGCCCCACGCACTCACCAACAGTCCCGCTGCGATGGCCAGCGTATTGAGCTGGACACCGTTGTGATAGGGATAGTCACTGAATGGCAGAACATTAAACACCACTGCGGTAGTTAGCCCGATGGCAACGAGAATAAACACGGTTTGTAATGGCAAAGACTCTACACGGCGCCATACTGATGCGGTCGCAGCAAGCCTCTCAGCATGTGCCGCGTTCTGAAAACGGCGCCAGCCCACAATGCAGATCCCGATCAGCAACATGGGCTGAACGATAAACTGCGACGTTAGCTGGAAGGCGGTTTCAAAATCATGGCCCAACCAGCCATAGATCAGAAAGCTCAATCGCTGTGGAAGTGCGGTACATACCAACGCATAGGTGAACACCATCCAGTCGCCATGGCGGCGAATGTCACCAGCGATCAGCCAGCGCATTGAAATCAACGCGGACAGCCAGGTCAGCGTTACCAGAGCCATCATCCCTTGCTCAATGGTCAGTTTCTGACCCGCATTGGCAGTACCGTAGGTTTCACCGCCCAGCACCATACCAAGCGCACCGATACCGCCGAAGAAAATCGCGGTAAGGAACAGAACACCAGCGACCCGATGGAGCACCGGTACTTTTTTGCGCAACGACGGGACAAACTGAATCCAGCCAATCGCCAATGCTGTGGCCATGCCACCCACATGCATGAGCATGAAGGGCTTCATTTCGTGAATGTAGGCGCGTTGCGCATTTTCGTAGGCGGTTGGAGCGCTGGCAAATTCACGGGATACCAGCGAGCTGTACCAATGATGTATCCAGGACAGGCCAGCCTCTATGTCCACCAGAAAACTGAACGATGGCAATGCATATATCAACGCCAGCATGGCGACAAAAACAATGCCGAGAGACGTTACCTGACTGCTTTTTATTTTAGTGGTTGGATCGCTCATCAATTTTACTCCGTAGCATGAGGTCATTAACCACGCCAGAGTATGGGATTGATGAAAGCGCATCGTCCGGACTGATAATCTGAGCCAGAAACTACGTCCAGAATGATAAATCAGGCCGTTCGATGCCAGTATTCATGCGGCCTGGGGCGATCAGTCAGGCGTCTGTTCCTGTTTGCGCCAGGCCGTCGGTGTCGTACCAGTCACGGTTGAAAATGCGGAATTAAATGTCGATTTAGAACGGAAGCCAACCTCCAGAGCGATATCCAGAACCGGCTTATCGGGTTCTTCTCTGAGGGCTTTCTGAGCCGCCCGGATACGATAACCATTCAGGTACCTGGCGAAGCCCTGTCCGAGGTGCAGATTCAGGTACTCTGACATCTGGTGGGTACTGATGCCCACCTCTTCGGCCAGTCGGGCGAGCGTCAGGTCATTCGTCCTGAAACGCTCTTCCTCTTCCATCAGAACCGTCAGCCTGCTGCCGACTTCATCGGCCACGCTCTGATTCAGCCGCGTACGGCGGTAAGGCGCTTTCTCAATGGCATCGCGGATGTCTTGAAAGAGGGATGGAAAACGGACGTCGGTGATAAACAAGCCCAGCAGCACCAACGTCGTCAGCATCAGTGGCAGAATGATCGTAAGCTGATTTGAAAACATCAGGCCAGCAAGGGATACCAGCAGAACCACCAGCCCGCCCGCACAGGCGATCAGGAAGATGCGTCGAAGTGACTGGCCTTCCGATGGCTGACTGTCTTGCTGGTAACGTTTCAGGAGCATCCTCGCCGCCATAGAAACAAAGACAATGGTGTACAGGAATCCCAAAACAAACGGATAGAAGCCCAGCGAGTCGGGTGATGGAATCATGATCGGATGCAAGTCACCCGTCATCACCGTATAAAAGAACCCGGCAGACACCAGTGCCCCCGGTGCATAGAGCAACGCATGCGGCTTCTGAATACGAAAGTCCGCATTCAGTGTGTGCTTGACGACCAGCCACACGGTCGGCCCGATACTGTAAATTGCCAACGGCTGCAGACACAGTAAGAACGCCTGCCCTTCTGTCACGTTCAGCAGAATAAAACTGAGATAAGAGTTGGTGATGAACACCGACAGGCCCAACAGCGCCAGCAGGCGATACTCAGTGCCAGAGCAAGGCTTCAGAAGCGCAGATAAGGTGAACATAAACGGCAGGTTAATGTTCAGGGCAGCAAAAAAATAGATCAGCAGAGTCATGAACTGGAGTCTAACCGTCGTTTTTTTTAAAAGATACTCCTGGCCATTTTAAGACCGTAATCGCTACTACCGGCGACTGATTGAGAATAGGAGGGAGAAAATTACTAACTTAGGAGATTGGTCTGGATGACAGGATTAAACGCGGCCGGCTAGGTCTGCGACTCCCCCTGGCACCCTGTATTCTAAATAATCAAATTGGTCGGGATGACAGGATTTGAACCTGCGACCACTCGCCCCCCAGGCGAGTGCGCTACCAGACTGCGCCACATCCCGAATTTTACTGCCACAAGCCTGTGAACAGAGCGTTCAAGTATACTTAAGTGCCTGAAAAGGTAAACTTTTTTTGGAATGCCCGTCAGAGGTTAGCGTCTGGATTAAGCATGTCTTCGAGCTCTTTCAGCTCACGTATCATATTTTTAATCAGAGCTTTATCCATGGCCACCGCCTGCGATTCGCCATTGTCTTCCAGCTTCTGCCTCGCACCACCAATGGTGTAACCGTCCTGATACAGCAAAGCACGGATCTCCCGCACAAGAATCACGTCCTGACGCTGATAATAACGACGATTACCGGCACGCTTAACCGGCTTAAGGGTTGGAAATTCCTGTTCCCAATACCTGAGAACATGAGGCTTCACATCGCAAAGCTCACTGACCTCACCGATAGTGAAGTAACGCTTCGATGGAATAGGCGGTAGTTCGTTATTGTGGCTGGCTTCCAGCATAGGCTTCTACCCGAATTTTGAGCTTCTGCCCCGGCTTGAACGTCACAACACGGCGAGCAGAAATCGGTATCTCCTCGCCTGTCTTTGGATTACGTCCCGGACGCTGACGCTTGTCACGCAGGTCGAAGTTACCAAACCCTGATAACTTCACCTGCTCATTTCGGCTCAGGCTATCGCGGATTTCATCAAAAAAGATGTCCACCATATCCTTAGCTTCACGCTTATTAAGACCAAGATCTTCAAACAGTTTTTCTGCCAGTTCTGCTTTGGTCAGGGCGGTCATGTTAACCCCTTAACGTTGCTCCTATGCTTTCAGAGAGGTGAGCCAAGACTGCTTCCACAGAGTTGTTCACTTCTTCATCAGTCAGAGTGCGCGAAGGATGCTGCCACGTCAAGCCCAAAGCGAGACTTTTTCTATCAGGATCAATACCTTTGCCGACATATACATCAAACAGGTTGAGCTTAGTGAGGTAATCCCCCGCTACGCTTCGGATTCCGTCGAATACCTGATCAACCTGAACTGACTGGTCTACAACCAGCGCCAGATCGCGACGCATTTCAGGGAATTTCGAGATATCACCATATGAAGGCACGGCGATATCACGAATCGCTTCAAGGTCCAGCTCCGCTACGAACAACGGCTGCTTAACCCCAACCTTTTTCTGAGTCGCTGGGTGCAATGCACCAATCCAACCAATCGGTTCGCCGTTCTTCAGAACGCGTGCCGTCTGACCTGGGTGCAGGGCAGGATGCTGAGCAGACTCGAAACGGTACGCAGAAGCATCGCCGCCACGCGCCAGAAGAGACTCGACGTCGCCTTTGAGATCAAAGAAATCGACGGGGGTTTCCTGCTCGCTCCATCCTTGAGTCAGACGGTTACCGCACACCAGCATCGCCAACGTTGGAGTCTGCTTCAGACCATCGGCTTCAGGCACAAAACGCAGGCCGGTCTCGAATAAGCGAACGCGTGGCTGCTGACGTTTCAGGTTATAACTTGCTGCCGACACCAGACCTGTCAGCAGAGTCGTGCGCATCACACCCATGTCCGCTGAAATCGGATTCAGCAGTGGCAGTGCTTCACGCTCAGGATCAAGCGCTTTCTGCAGCTCTGGTTCAACGAAGCTGTAGGTAATCGCTTCCTGATACCCGCGGGCAATGATCTGGCGGCGCAGATCACGGATTGGCATACGGGATTCAGGTGCTTTCGCCAGAGGCGTCGCTGCCGCAGGAACGCGGGTCGGCAAACGGTTATAACCGTAGATACGCGCCAGTTCTTCGATCAGGTCGGCTTCAATCGCCATATCAAAACGATACGACGGTGCTGTTACTGTCCAGCCTTCGTCGGTCGTTTTTGTATCCATACCGAGACGAACCAGAATATCTGTGACTTCATCGTCGGCCATCGTCAGACTCAGCACTTGCTCAATGCGCTTACGGCGTAGAGTAATGGTCGCTGCTTCTGGCAGTTTGTCTTCGGCAGTCACCTCTGTGACCGGGCCCGCCTGACCACCGCAGATATCAATCACGAGTTGCGTCGCACGTTCCATCGCAGTATTGGCCAGGTTGTAATCAACACCACGTTCAAAACGGTGCGAAGAATCGGTGTGCAGACCGTAGTTACGGGCACGGCCAGCAATCGCAATCGGGTTAAAGAATGCCGCTTCTAATAGCAGGTCTTGCGTGTTCTCGTTCACACCGGAGTGCTCGCCCCCCATCACACCGGCCATCGCCAGTGGTTTGGCGTGGTCAGCGATGACCAGAGTGTCTGCGTTCAGTTCAACTTCCTGACCGTCCAGCAGAGTCAGCTTTTCACCTTCTTCAGCCAGGCGAACACGAATGCCACCTTCCACCTGAGCAAGATCAAAGGCATGCATTGGCTGGCCCAGCTCAAGTAATACGTAGTTTGTAATATCCACGACAGGATCAATCGAACGGATACCGCCACGGCGCAGTTTTTCAACCATCCACAGAGGTGTTTCTGCTTTGACGTTAACGCCTTTAACAATACGACCCAGATAGCGTGGGCAGGCTTCTGCCGCAGTGACTTCGACAGACGCTTTATCGTCGATTGAAGCGGCGACGGCTGGTACCAGTGGAGGTGTCACCTCGGTACGGGTGAGTACACCAGTTTCACGCGCCAAGCCCGCAATACTGAGGCAGTCTGCACGGTTTGGCGTGAGGTCCACTTCGATCACGGTATCATCGAGGTTCAGGTACTCGCGGAAGTCAGCGCCTACTGGTGCGGAGTCTGGTAATTCCATCAGGCCGTCTGAGCTTTCTGCCATACCCAGCTCAGCTTCGGCACACAGCATACCGAACGACTCTACGCCACGCAGCTTAGCTTTCTTGATCTTAAAGCCTTTGCCGTCGTCGGTAGGAAGGACCGCACCGATCTTAGCGAAAGGAATTTTCAGACCTTCGCGCACGTTGGCAGCGCCACAAACGATCTGGAAGTTCTCGGTGCCATCAGTCACCTGACACAGGCTCAGTTTATCGGCATCCGGATGCTGTTCGCGGCTAACGACCTGCCCTACAACAATGCCGGTGAACTCACCCGCGACGGCTTCTTCGCCATCAACTTCAAGACCCGCCAGTGTCAGATGATCTACCAGTTCCTGAGTCGTGATCTCAGGGTTTACCCATTCGCGTAACCACTGTTCGCTGAATTTCATTTTCTTTATATCCCCTGAATTACTTGAACTGCTGCAGGAAGCGCAGGTCGTTTTCGAAGAACAGACGCAGGTCGTTCACGCCGTAGCGGAGCATCGCCAGACGCTCAACGCCCATACCAAAGGCGAAACCTGTGTATTCTTCAGGGTCAATGTTTACGTGTTTGAAGACTTCTGGGTGGACCATGCCGCAACCACCGACCTCAAGCCAGCGACGCTTGGTGCCTTCCGGCGTTTCAATCACCCATTCAATATCAATCTCAGCGGACGGCTCAGTGAACGGGAAGTAAGACGGACGCAGACGGATCACCAGATCACGCTCAAAGAAGACACTCAGGAATTCCTGAATCGTGCCCTTCAGATCCGCAAAGCTGATGCCTTTATCGACCAGCAGACCTTCGACCTGATGGAACATTGGCGAGTGCGTCTGATCGTAGTCGCAGCGATAAACACGCCCCGGACAGATAATGCGGATCGGCGGCTCCTGCGACTCCATTGTACGTACCTGTACCGGTGACGTATGAGTACGCAGCAAAGTACCTGCATCAAAATAGAAGGTGTCGTGCATGGCACGCGCCGGGTGATGCGATGGAATGTTCAGGGCTTCAAAGTTGTGAAAATCGTCTTCGATCTCAGGGCCTTCAGCCACCTGATAACCGGCGTTAGCAAAGAAGCCTTCAATACGCTCCAGAGTGCGTGTTACCGGATGGAGGCTGCCTTCCTGAACCGCACGGCCCGGCAGTGTCACATCAAGGGTCTCAGACGCCAGCTTGGCGTTAAGCGCTTCGCTCTCAAGCGATTCTTTGCGGGCGTTCAGAGCATCCTGAACCTTGCCACGCGCTTCATTAATCACCGCACCGACTTTCGGGCGATCTTCCGGAGCAACATTGCCCAGGTTTTTCATCAGGGCAGAGATCTCGCCCTTTTTGCCCAGATACTGAACACGTACCTGATCGAGTGCTGCCATGTCGCTCGAGGCAGCGACTGCATCCAACGCCTGCTGCGTCAGAGCCTCTAAGTTTTCCATCATGATGATCCTGAAAGGTCATTTTTTGATTAAGTGCTTACCGGAAATCCCTCCACTCCGCCTTTAAACAGCAAACTTGTTTCAAAGGAGTTCTGGTAAGCACTGAATGTATTTAAAAACACAAAAAAATAGGGGAGGTCTTTCAAAGAAAGCCACTCCCCTATCCTTTGGCCAGTCAAACTAATCACTGGCCCGGTTCCGCGTACTCAGAAGAGCGCGGTGAAATTACAGGCTGGACTTGGCTTTTTCAACCAGAGCCGCAAACGCTGCTTTTTCATTCACAGCCAGATCAGCCAGAACCTTACGGTCAATTTCAACAGTGGCTTTTTTCAGGCCATTGATGAACTTGCTGTAAGACAGACCATTCTGACGTGCACCTGCGTTAATACGCGCAATCCACAGCTGACGGAACTGACGCTTACGCTGACGACGGTCACGGTAAGCGTACTGACCTGCTTTGATTACCGCTTGCTTAGCAACGCGGAACACGCGACTGCGGGCACCGTAGTAACCTTTAGCCTGCTTCAGAATTTTTTTGTGACGACGACGAGCGACAACACCACGTTTTACACGAGCCATAATTTATCTCCTGACAGTCCGATTAAAGGTTAGGAAGCATACGAATAACGAGCTTCTTATCAGAAGCGTGCAGCTGCGACATACCACGGAGGTGACGCTTACGCTTCGTGCTCTTCTTGGTCAGGATGTGGCTGCGGAAAGCATTACGGTGCTTGAAACCGTTCGCAGTCTTTTTGAAGCGCTTCGCAGCGCCGCTCTTAGTTTTGATCTTTGGCATTTTCATACTCCTGAAAGTTATGAGACGTACAGAAACTAAGACCCTGTACAACCTCTGCCGTAATAACGCCCGCCCAATTCAGGCGAACGCAGCGTCTGGCAGAACGCACAAACCCCGGCAATCGCCGGGGTCTGCGTATTCATTTGAAAACCAGACTACTTCTTTTTCGAAGGACCGATGATCATGATCATCTGGCGACCTTCCATCTTAGGACGCTGCTCAACGCTACCCAGATCTTCAAGATCTTTCTCAACGCGCATCATCAGTTCCATACCCAGGTTCTGGTGAGCCATCTCACGACCGCGGAAACGCAGCGATACTTTTGCTTTGTTACCCGCTTCGAGGAAGCGCTTCAGATTACGCAGTTTAATCTGGTAGTCGCCTTCTTCCGTACCCGGACGGAATTTGACTTCCTTAATCTGCACCTGGTGCTGTTTCTTTTTGGCTTCTGCTTTCTGCTTCTTCTCTTCGTAGAGCTTCTTGCCGAAGTCCATGACCTTACAGACGATCGGATCGCCGTCTGAAATCTGTACCAGATCCAGCTCGGCTTCTTCCGCAGCCGCAAGGGCTTCGCGTAAAGTGACGACGCCTACTTGCTCGCCGTCTGCTCCGATTAACCGGACTTCGTTTGCACGAATCTGGTCGTTAATGGGTGCACGGTTATCACGTGCTCCTCTTCTATTATCGCGTCTGATGATCAGTTCTCCATTCCAAACCGGCCGCGCTCAGCGATCGCCCTGTCAAGGACGGCGATCAACTCATCGATACTCATAGCACCGAGGTCTTCACCCGTGCGGGTGCGAACTGCGACAGTGTTTGTTTCTTTTTCTTTATCCCCTACCACCAACTGGAAAGGGACCTTGTGTAAAGTATGCTCGCGGATTTTAAAGCCGATCTTCTCATTTCTCAAGTCCGCATCTGCTCTGAAGCCCGCTGCTTTCAGTTTTTCGGCAACTTCACGGCAATATTCTGCCTGGCTATCAGTAATATTCAGGACAGAAACCTGCTTTGGAGCAAGCCATGGCGGCATTGCACCTGCGTAATGTTCAATCAGAATACCGACAAACCGCTCGAAGGAACCAAGAATAGCACGGTGCAACATGACCGGCGTCTTACGTTCGCCGTCTTCATCAACAAACTGGGCGCCGAGACGCTCAGGCAGCATGAAGTCGAGCTGAATAGTGCCGCACTGCCATACACGGCCAATGCAGTCACGCAGAGAAAATTCGATCTTAGGGCCGTAGAAGGCACCTTCGCCCGGTTGTAGCTCCCAATCCAGACCGGCATCGTTCAGAGCATCTTCGAGAGCAGCTTCTGCTTCATCCCAAAGAGACTCTTCACCAATACGACCTTCTGGGCGGGTCGAAAGTTTCATTTCGACATTATCGAAGCCGAAGTCTTTGTACACATCCAGAGTCAGCTTGATGAAATCAGAAGCTTCCTGACGGATCTGGCTGTTTGAGCAGAATATGTGTGCATCGTCCTGAGTAAAGCCGCGCACACGCATGATGCCATGCAGCGCACCCGAAGGCTCATTACGGTGGCAGCAACCAAACTCGGCCAGGCGCAGTGGCAGCTCACGGTAAGACTTCAGCCCCTGGTTGAACACCTGAATATGACACGGGCAGTTCATCGGCTTAACGGCGTAGCTGCGCTTCTCGGACTCAGTAGTGAACATGGCGTCTGAGTAATGTTCCCAGTGGCCAGACTTCTCCCAGAGAGTGCGGTCTACAACCTGTGGCGTTTTGATCTCCTGATAACCGGCGTCGTTCTGAACTTTACGCATGTACTGTTCAAGTACCTGATAAATCGTCCAGCCGTTCGGGTGCCAGAACACCATGCCCGGTGCTTCTTCCTGCAGGTGGAACAGATCCAGCTGCTTCGCCAGCTTACGGTGGTCGCGCTTTTCAGCTTCTTCGAGACGCTGAAGGTACGCCTTCATGTCTTTTTTGTCGTTCCACGCAGTACCGTAGATACGCTGCAACTGAGCATTCTGTGAATCACCGCGCCAGTAGGCACCTGAGACACGCTGCAGTTTGAAGATACGCATAACCCGCGTGTTCGGGACGTGCGGTCCACGACACATGTCGGTGTATTCTTCATGGTGATACAGGCCAACCGCCTCTTCACCTTTGCTGATCAGGTCATCGATCAGCTCGACCTTGTAATCTTCCTCGCGATCAACAAACACACGACGCGCTTCTTTGATCGGCGTCATCTTCTTGATGACGTCATAATCTTTCTTAATCAGCTCTTTAACGCGCTTCTCGATGGCTTCAACGTCTTCCGGTGTAAATGGACGCTCAAAATCGATGTCGTAATAGAAGCCGTTATCGATCACCGGGCCAATCGCCATCTTAGCGCTTGGATACAGCTGCTTAACGGCATGACCAACGAGGTGAGCGAATGAGTGACGGATAACTTCCAGACCTTCTTCATCGCGACCTGTGATCAGCGTGACATCGGAATCGCGAGTGATCAGTTCACAGGCATCAACCAGTTCACCATTAATACGACCACACACGGTCGCTTTGGCGAGACCGGGGCCGATATCTTCGGCGACTTGCATCAGGGTAACGGGTTGATCGAACTCGCGTTTGGAGCCATCAGGAAGGGTAATAACAGGCATAGTAAATCCTTGTCAGTGGTGGCCCCCACGACAGGCCACGTGAATGTAAAGACCGGGTACTCTACAGGCCGGAAAAAGCCGTGTAAACAGTTGATGGCTGCGGCTTTGACCAAGGCATTATGTGAGCTTGAATTCTGCCCGCCACTTGCCCGGTGTTTTGCCCGTCGCTTTGCGAAAAGCCCGGTTAAAAGGCGCCTGCTCCGAGTAGCCAAGCAGCAGCGCAATTTCACTGAGGGTCAGGTGCTGATCACGAAGGTAGACCTGAGCCAGCTCTACCCTGACCCGCCCCAGCAGATCCCTGAAGCCAATACCCGACTGACGCAACCTGCGCAGCAATGTGCGTTCTGACATCGCCAGACGTGAGGCAATTGCGCTCTGGTCAGCCTCACCCAGCGGTAGGCGCTCAATCATCAGTTGCCTTACGGTGTCCGCAAACCGCCCAAGATCAGGCATGTTGGCGAGTGCTGTGGTTGCCTTATCATTCAATGCCCTGAACGCTGCATCGTCGTGACCGACCAAAGGCATAGTCAGTACACTGGCATCAAACCAGAGTGCATTCGCACTGGCGTTCAATATCAGTGTGCCACCCAGGTACTCCTCGAACAGATCAGCAGCTGGCAAGTCACTCCACCAGCTTTCTGCACGCTCTATTACAAGATCGCTCTGCCCCGTCATTCGTCGCAAAAAAGTAACGAAGCCCCCAAGAATCACTTCATCCGATAAACGCGTAGAACCGCCAAAGCTGGTATCCCACACTAATCCAGCGAGGCCGCCTCTCAATTCGAGTCGTGCCTTAGGGCCTTCATAGAGCAAAGTCTGGAACCGCTCGAAATATTGAAAGGCCTCCAAAACCGTCTGGCACGATAAGGTCAGATAACCAATAACGCCAACATGCTCAGGCCCGACTCGCTTCGCAAGGTCAACGCCGACAGATGACGTTCCAACTCCTGCTTGCACGCTGTCCAGCAGCGACCACCACTC
>NZ_DFQB01000036.1:31106-40759 GCF_002377545.1 Thalassolituus sp. UBA3500
AGCAGCAGCGACCACCACTCGTCGAAGGTCAGACGACGAGCAGACTCCTGACGACTGAGCACAGCCGGAACTGAACGCCGCTGCTCAGAGGCATACGAAGACACAAGAGACATTAAATCTCCGGTGACCGACAGACCCGCTAACCGGGTATCTCGCTCTTTCACAGGTGGCAGTACGGAATAGTCATAATCCAATACACCTCGACAGGTTAATATGTCTGATAATATCAAATAAACGTCTGAAAATATCAATATAACCTACAGCGACTGCGCTAATCTATCAGGATCAAATAAGAAAGCTGGAGACACAGATGGAAGACTTACTGCGAGCACTGCTGTTTATCGGGCTGTTTGCCGGTGTGTTCATCGGAACCATGGTCATAGAAAACCTCTGGGCCAAACGTCGTGGTGTTACTAAGCTGTATCACTTCCCTGAGACCTTCACCAACCTGATGACAGGTGCGTCGTACAAAATTGTCGACGGCATCGCCATCGCGCTCTTTATTCAGCTGTTTTACGACTGGGTGTACCAGTTTGGCTTTCAATGGAATCCGGACGTCGGCGTTGTCAGCATCATCGCGCTCATTCTGTTTATCGATCTGTGTATGTATGCCGCCCACTATCTGATGCATAAAATCCGCTGGTTCTGGAATGCGCATGTCACGCATCACAGCTCAGAGCACATGAATTTCTCGACGGCGCTGCGCCAGAACTTCACCTATGCATTCTCAGGTACCTGGATTCTGTGGTGGATTCCTGCCGCGTTTGTCGGTTTCGATAAAACCTGGACCTTAATCGCCATTGAAGCGAACCTCGTGTATCAGTTCTTCCTGCATACCGAACAAGTGCGCACGCTGGGCTGGGCCGAGAAAATTTTCAATACTCCGTCGCATCACAGGGTTCACCATGGCAGCAACCCGGAACAGATCGACAAGAACTTTGGCGGCGTGCTCATTATCTGGGACAAACTTTTCGGTACATTTCAGGCAGAAGAAACCGCCGGAGAAATCGTATACGGCGTAAAACGTATGCCGACCAAGCCAAACAATCCATGGCATGCCCAGGTGTATGATTGGCAGAATATGTTCCGTGACCTGAAAACCTACAAAGATCCGCGTATTCTGTGGAAACACCCCGACTGGGTGACTGAACAATACGGGGAGGCATCTGTTCAGAAGAAATAGAACGCCTTTATTAACTGCCTTCCTGAATACAAGTAACGACCAGCTGCGCCATTTATTCAGGAAGGCAAAATGACACAAGACCTTCACCAGTCAGTTGCAAAACTGAAACCCAAGCTACCTAGCCTGAACCTCCCTGTTATCCAACTGATATGGAGGTTAATCATGAAATCCTTACTGACCTACGCGCTGGCATCTCTGATGCTGATTGCCGGATGTGCATCCCACGCTGGCAACGGCCACGGCAATAAATTTGGCCACTGGTTCTTCGGCAAGTTTTCTGAAACTCAGATCGGGCCGCGCCCTTTCTACCTTGTCGAAGACATGGACGAAGGCGAACTGAAAGATAAGCTGAAAAGCTGCGAAAGCGGTCCGTTTTTTCAAAGCCGTTTTTCGATTGGCCACCGCGGTGCGCCACTCCAATTTCCTGAGCACACAAAAGAGTCCTACGAAGCGGCTGCCAAAATGGGCGCGGGCATTCTGGAATGCGACGTAACATTTACCAAAGACCGTGAGCTGGTGTGTCGACATTCACAATGTGACCTTCACACCACAACCAATATTCTGGCAACGCCACTGGCTCAAAAATGCTCAGTCGCCCCCGAATTCGACAGCAATGGCATGCTGACCAATGCTGCAGACATTACCTGCTGCACCAGCGATATAACGCTTGCTGAATTCAAAAGCCTGCAAGGCAAAATGGACGCGGCAGATCGTACGGCAACCACCATCGAAGGCTACATGAATGCGACAGCAGACTATCGTACTGACCTGTATTCATCGAAAGGCACCCTGCTGACCCACGCAGAAAGTATTCAACTCTTTAAAGAGCTGGGCGCACATTACACGCCAGAACTGAAATCACCGTCGGTAGACATGCCGTTTGAAGGTGACTACACGCAAGAGATGTACGCACAACAAATGATTGATGAATACCGCGAAGCCGGCATCCATCCTCGCAAAGTATGGCCACAATCCTTCAACCTTGAAGACGTAAAATACTGGATCGATAACACCTGGTACGGTCGTCAGGCGGTGTACCTGGACGGTGTTTACGACACCAGCGTGACTCAAGCTCAAATGGAAGAATGGGTTGCCGACGGCCTGCGTGTGCTTGCTCCACCTATGTGGATGCTGCTGGATGTAAACAGCAACGGAGAAATTATCCCGTCTCAGTACGCTGAAAATGCCAAAGCAGCGGGCCTGAAACTGATCGCCTGGACCCTCGAACGCTCGGGTCGCCTGACAGACAACGGAGGCTGGTACTTCCAGTCGGTAAATGGTGACGATGGCGGCATGGACGTGATTGATAACGATGGTGACGTGATGACAGTGCTGGATGTACTGGCTAAAGACGTCGGGGTTATTGGCGTGTTCTCAGACTGGCCGGCAACAACGACCTACTATGCGAATTGCATGGGGCTGTAAGGCATTTTCATGCTGGGTGGAATTCAATGCATTGGCGCTGGATTCCGAC
This sequence comes from Thalassolituus sp. UBA3500, assembly GCF_002377545.1. NCBI lineage: Bacteria > Pseudomonadati > Pseudomonadota > Gammaproteobacteria > Oceanospirillales > Oceanospirillaceae > Thalassolituus > Thalassolituus sp. UBA3500. The sequence continues at coordinate 33,764 of NZ_DFQB01000036.1, forward strand.
CTGCGTGGGAATGACATTCAAACCAGCAAACCGTCCGCAACCTGATGAGATACCTCTTCACCGCACAAGCGGGTAACAACCGCCAGAGCAAACTGCATTGCTGTCCCCGGGCCCTGGCTGGTGATAACGTGGTCATCAATAACGACCACTTCATCGCTCGGCGCCACCCCAGCGGTTTTCAGCTCCTCACGGAATCCAGGATACGCGGTCGCCGATTTTCCTTCTAATAATCCATGACATGCCAGAACAACGTAAGGCGCGGCACAGATGGCTCCGATTGTTTTTCTGTCTTCGTGTTGACGCTTCAGCAAAGAAACAAAAGCTTCGTTGTCTGATAGGTTTTGAGCTCCCGGCATGCCTCCCGGCACCAGGATGGCATCCCACTCATCATCAACGCACTCTCCCATCAGTACGTCAGCAACTAATTGAACGCCTCGCGAGCAGGTGACCTGATGGCCCGGTGCTACTGAAGCAACCGTGACGTCGATCTCCGCTCGACGCAGCACGTCGATGATAGTGACGGCTTCCAACTCTTCGGTACCGTCTGCGACACCGATCAGGACCTTCTTGTTCATTTCACACCTCAGGCTGAAGTATTACCGGAATGCAGGCCAGAATCACAATGCACCAGAATACCTGCACTTTTGATATGGCCTCTCTGAACAATAACAAACCACCCAGCAAAGCTCCAACAATGCCGACGCTACGCTTGACGGTCTCAACAATGCCAGCATCCAGACCGTCCAGCGCCAACCACTGAAATACCACCGCACCAACAAACACCAGCAATGCTGGTATCAGCCGTAACGCCCTGCCCTGCAGACGTGCAGGTGTTCGCGTTGCCAATGCGTAAGTCGCAATCAACAGTGAGCCCAGCGTTGTCTGAATCACCCCATGAAAGAACGGGCCACTGTGCTCCAGCGCTTGCTTGTCAAACACAATACCAACGCCCCAACCAAAGCAGACCAGCAACATCAACATAAAGGGTTTACCCTTCACGTGATGTAAACCACCCTGAGCGCCACCAATCGCCACTACAGTGACCAGCATCGCCAGCCATTGATACAGACTCAGTGATTCACCCAGCAACCAACCTGCTGCCAGTGTTGAAATGACCGGCGTCAAAGCAAGTACCGGGATAACACGGGCAACGTCACCCAGTTTCAGCGCGGTTATAAAGCCCACAGCAGCCATTGCCGCAAGTGTTGCGGCGACGAGCGACGGCAGCCAGTATCCAGCGGATACCGACGAGTCTGAGGCGATGAAATATGCGGCAAGATATAAAGGGATCGCGCCGACGTTGAAAGCCAGCGTCAACGCCAGCGGAGTTTCATTAGCGACCAGCTTTTTGCGGGAAAGATCAAACAGCGTCCAGCAGATCGCTGAAATAAAAAGAAAGGCTATCGACATATTACATCCGCGGAGTTTTTAAACCCGCCGCTTTGCGCAAACGCCGGGACAGGCTGTCGACGATAACATTCAATGCGGCGGCAACAAGAATCAGGAAGAAGGCCTTATCAAAGCGGATTTCTTCAAAGGCAGAGTCCACATAAAAGCCAAGCGTCGCGATACCAAGAACGCCCATCATAGCGCTTTCACGCATGATGACTTCCCAGCGATAAAACAGCAGCGCCAGAAACGCCGGGTAGCGCTGTGGTAAATCCTGATAAAAATAACGCGCAAGTCCCACCGGGGAGTCCTGCCTCTGTTGCGCACATGAGTCCTGGCTGTGGTTAGCCAGAAGAAACGCTATCAACCCGCCATTATGCAACGCCAGTGCGAAAATCGCCGGTAACGCCGAAGGACCAAACAACAGCATAAAGAGATACGCCAGCATCAATTCAGGAACCGAACGCAACACCAGCAATTTAAATCGCCCCAGCCAATAGTAGCGCCCTACCAGCCAGCGGCTCGCGAATGGATACCAGGCCAGGGCCAGCACACCACTGAGCACCAGCGCTGCCTGGGTAATCGCTATCGTCTGAATAAGTGCTGGGCCGACTTCATCCGCCAATACATTGCCGTACCATCTCAGTGCGCCTGCAATGTCGCCGTTAAGAAGAGAACCTGGCCATAAGTCCTGAGTAAAGAATTGCCACACGAAACTCGCATTCACCGGCGGCATCTCCGGCAGCAGAAATAAAGCCCCAAGGAGGTACGCCAGTAATAACTTTTTGTAAAACCAGAACCTGACGGTGCCAATTAAAATAAGGAATACCCAGAATACCGCAGCCGCTTCACTGTAGTCCCCCTGACGAAACGCCGTCTCAAGGTGAAACCCTAGCGTTGGCAGGCCAATAAAGCCCAGAATCGCACTCGACCGCAATGCGCACTCGAAGCGGTAACGGATATACGAGCGCATGGCTGGCCAGGCCTGTGGAATCCATGCATAAAAGAAGCGGCTTAAACGACTGGAGCCTGACAGCGTATCGACCGTTGCAGAAGACTGCTGATGAAATATATCTGAAAAGACCTTAGCGAATATGCCCGCAAAAGGAATCGTGATGGCCAATAACCCAGTCAAAGCACTGAGACCGAACACCTGCATAAACAACAGGCCCCAGAAAATCTCGTGCACAGAACGGATAACAGCAGAAAATACCCGGACAATCCGCCAGTGAAACCAGATAGCCAGTAACACGCCCAGCGCCGCCGACACCGCGACCCCGAGTAAAGCAAAGCTGACGGTGTGTAACGCCGACATAAGGAGTTCATCAGCGTCTGGCCAGAACGGCGTGATCATCCCCCAGCCTATGCGTCCAAACTCTTCCCAAGGGTCGGGCTGATACAAAAAGATGTCGGCAAAGAACAGAGACAAGAATGCAACCAGAGCAAACCACAGGCTCAGGTTCCGGTAGCGTGCCCCCGTCGACACTGCATGGATTTTAATGCCCATGTTCAGGCATCCTGATAGACGGTTTCGAGTACGCTGAGATCAACCTCTGTCGCTTGCCAGTCGCCATACACACGACCGTTTTTTAACGCGATAATACGATCAAAATATCTCAGTGCCAGCTCTGGACTATGGATGGCAACCACCGCTGTCATGTGCTGGTCCAGCACATGCTTTAAGAGTTGTTCACCCTGTTCAGGGTCAAGAGAAGAAACAGGCTCATCCCCCATAAATACCGACTGCTGTCGATAAAGCGCCCGCCCCAACGCAACGCGCTGACGTTGGCCACCGGATAACTGATCCGGGGAATTCTGCAGTTTATCTTCGATGCCCAGCGTGCGAGCCAGATCCGCGACCTCTTCACGGCGGGCCGCCCAGGGGCGGATCAGATTAATCAGGTTATAAAACGTCGAAAAGCGGGATAACCCGCCCATATAAATATTCTGATAAGTGGACAACAAGTCCACAAGGCCACTGTCTTGCGGACATAAGGCGATGGCGTCTGGGTGCTGCCTCCACAACAACGAAAGCAGCGTTGACTTCCCGGCGCCCGATGGCCCAACCAGAGCGACCTTTTCACCCTCACCAATGGCCAGCGTAATATCGTGCAATACTGGCTCATTATCGTGAGAAAAAGACGCTCCGGTAAGCTGAAACATAGACTCGACCGGCGTCATTAATCGAGTAGGCCGATGGCTTTACCCGTCCGCTCAATCGGAGCATAGTCATCATTGCTCGCAGGGACGAACGACTTACGAGGGAAGCTCGCCAGCAGGTCTTCGTCTTTCATATTCAGCAGTACGTCTCTGACTTTTTCTTTAAAGCCTTCGCCATAACGGGCATCAACATCACCGCGAATTGTCCATTGGTAGTCAGGATACGTTGGCGTTGTCCAAACGACTTTGACTTTATCTGTGTCGATCTTGCCTTCTTCAACTTCGGTGTCCCAAACGCTGTAATTTACAGCGCCCACCTGGTACACACCGCTCTGTACCTGAGCAATGGTGCGGCTATGGTCGCCAGAAAATCCGACGCGACTGAACAGCTCATCCGGAGCGGCATTAAATGTATCGCGGATAAAGAATTCAGGCATCAGACGGCCAGAGGTAGAACCCTTTGAACCAAAGGTAAAGGTCTTGCCTTTGATATCTTCAGGTAGCTCGTCAGACGCTTCAATGCCCGTGCTGGTATGCGCAATGATATAGGTTTTGAAAAACTGATCTTCATAGCCCTGAGCAATCGCCTCAGACCCATCTACCAGCGCACGCGCCTGAACACCTGACAAACCACCAAACCAAGCGAGTTGTACCTGATCGTTACGGAAAGCAGTGATTGCCGCAGGATAAGATTTCACCGGGATATACTTCACCTCAACGCCCAGTTGCTCAGACAAATAATCAGCAACCTTACCGAAGCGCGCGTTCAGACGGCTCTCATCAGCGTCAGGAATCGCGGTAAACGTAAAGGTTTCGGCAGCCGCTGCAGCACTCATCAGCATCCCCGCTGCCACAGCGAACAAAGAACGTAATTTCATTTTTTTATCCTTTTAAATCAGAATCAGAAAGTGAATTTAAATAGTCGCGAACCTCGTCAAATGAGCCACGCATAACCAGCCGTCCTTTTTTACGGGACAACTGGTATTGATACATAGGGTCGTAATACTGTTCGAGCAGGTGCCCAATCCATTCACGATGTAATTCAGGACTACCCTGCTCGTGCTGCCGGATGGCTTTTTCGAGAAGTTCGGTAATGGCCCGATGGCGTACACCGCCCAAGCGACGTTCCACTTTACTCATACTCTGACGTAAATCATCAGCAAACGCAGCAAAGCCTTCGTCTTCACCAAGAAACGCCTGCCACTCAGAGAGCTTATCCAGAATATAATTGCTGTAGCTGTGCTCAACACGCGATTCAAAGCTGGCCTCTACAATAGCCAGAGGCGCGTTCGCCATCTGGTTTCGTAAGATCTCAGGCAATGCACAACGACCGATTAATAAGCTCTCGTCTTCGAGAACGACCGGCATGTTCGACTTAAACGCTTCATGGCGAAGAAGATCCACAGCCAAGACATTCTCAAAACCGATCTGCGCAGGCTGACCGCCCGGGCGTTTACCGAACGTACTGCCTCGGTGGTGCGCCAGACCTTCAAGATCGACACTGGCCGGAACCTGCTTCAGTAATTCAGTTTTTGCACATCCCGTCTGCCCCGCGACCACGACCAGAGGTTTCTCAACCACAACGCGTTCGAGAGTATCGATCAGGAAACGTCGCATGGCTTTGTAGCCACCGGTAATACGTGGATATTCGCAACCGGCCTCTTTCAGCCATTGCTGCGTAATCTGACTGCGCAGACCGCCACGAAAACAATACAAGTAGCCTTCCGGGTTTTCTTTTGCAAAAGCGAGCCATTTTTCGATTCGCTCATCCTTAGTTTTACCCGACACCAACTGATGGCCGAGTTTAATGGCTTCGTCCTGGCCTTTCTTTTTATAGCAAGTACCGACTTTCGCCCGCTCCTGATCCGTCATTAACGGCAGGCTGACCGCATGCGGAAACGCCCCCTTCTTAAATTCCAGCGGCGCACGGGTATCCATCATCGGCGTATCGTTTAAAAAGAGGGATTTAAAATCGGCGGTATCCGGGCGACTCATGCACGCACCTCAACCCTGACGGTATCTCCTGACGCCTGCACCAGTTCACCGACACAAACCGACTGCAGCCCTTCTGCAGCCAAAATCGCCTCCACCGCGCCCGCCTGCTCAGGGCGCACGGCAATCAACAAGCCGCCACTGGTTTGCGGATCACACACAATGGCACGCTGCTCATCGGTTAACGCAGACAGCTTCTCTCCGTAGCTCTCAAAGTTACGATCCGTACCGCCCGGCATCGAGCCCTGAGCGATGTAATCTTTCACAGGAGGCATAACAGGCAATGCGTTGTAATCAATCACGGCATCCACACCACTGCCCTCGCAGATTTCCAACAAATGCCCGCCTAGCCCAAAGCCGGTGACATCCGTCAGCGCTTCCACACCCGGCAACTGAGAGATCTTCTCTCCGACCTTGTTAAGGATGCACATAGTGTCACGCGCCAAAAACTCATGCTCTGGCTTTAAGATCTTCTTCTTCTGAGCGGTGGTCAGCACACCAACGCCCAACGGCTTCGACAGGTACAACTTACAACCCGCCGTCGCCTGATCGTTCTGCTTCAGCTTATCGATATCAACGATGCCCGTCACCGCCAGGCCGAAGATAGGCTCCGGTGCATCAATACTATGACCACCCGCCAGTGGAATCCCGGCATCCGCACAGGCCTGACGTCCGCCGTCAACAACCTTCTGGGCTATTTCGGGCGACAGTACATTCACAGGCCAGCCCAGAATCGCAATCGCCATCAAGGGCTTACCGCCCATCGCATAGATATCCGAAATCGCATTCGTTGCTGCTATGCGACCGAAATCAAACGGATCATCAGCGATCGGCATAAAGAAATCTGTGGTACTCAACACCGCCTGACCATTACCGATATCGTAGGCCGCAGCATCGTCTTTAGAGGTGTTACCCACCAACAGATTCGGACTATCAGGCAGACTCAGCTGCGACGCCAGAATGGTATCCAGCACCTTAGGCGAAATCTTACAGCCACAACCCGCGCCGTGACTGTACTCAGTAAGACGAACAACCGATGAATCAGACAAGACAAAACCCCAGCTCAAACAGACGAAAGCCGCATGATACCTGAGGCTCAGGAAAATTACCTGTGGGAACGCTTCAGTCTGTTTCATGTGGGAATGAATCAGCCGAAGGCTATTCGCGACCAGGCCTATAACTCTGTAGGAAGGGAGCTTCTTCCCGACAACCTGCGTGGCTATGCGCGAAAAACTGATAAAGCCATGAACCCTGTAGGAGGGAAGCTTCTTCCCGACAGCCTACCTGGCTATGCGCGAAAAACTGATAAAGCCATGAACCCTGTAGGAGGGAAGCTTCTTCCCGACAACCTACCTGGCTATTCGCGAAAAACTGATAAAGCCATGAACCCTGTAGGAGGGAAGCTTCTTCCCGACTGCGTGGCTATTCGCGAACCTCGCAGAAAGCCATTAACCC
>NZ_DFQB01000010.1:0-19306 GCF_002377545.1 Thalassolituus sp. UBA3500
TTCCAAATTTAAATTGCGTGACCGCCCCGGAAGTTGTACCCCGGTTGGTCCGAGCTTTAAGCATGCGACTACTCGATCGGTTATATTGGCTGGCACAGAGGTAGTATTCAAAGTACCACGACATGATCCTTCCCCCTATGGTGAAACACCGCAGATACGAATGAGGAAGTCGTATTCGTTGAACGCTGCCAGGCCGATTAACTGGAATGTTCAACCGAGTCAAAGCTGGTGCCACACCGAAATTTTTTTCCGGCAGTGGTCTTTTTGCGGACCTTGGTTTACTGGATATATGGGGCGGACTTCTTGCTATCTTGAGGTTGTCGAGCTCGCCGAGGCTAACCCACGCTTAAACTTTATGCACCCTAAAGCACTGGAGGCTGCTTCACTGTCATATCTAACTGCAAATTACGGGCATGAAGTCATAGATAGAGACTCTGGCGAGATGAACTATATTGCCCCGTTAAACTGGTCGGTGGTAACTCAGTTAGACATTCCTGCAGTGCAGTTCGATAGCGAAAGCACGGCTGGAAGTGCTGATCCTGAAAGACATGTATTTATTCCTATTTCCAAACTCCATATCGCTCATTTCTCCTTCAATACTGTACAAAATGCTTCAGGAACCCGCGAAGAAGTCGATAAACAGGTCGACCCAGCACCTTTCAAAGAGCTGGTAGATAACATCGTCGGCAGTATTCAAGTAACTCTTTCTCCAGAAGCCCAGGCGGATTGGGATGAAATCAAGAAGAATAACCCTGATGCGAAAGTATCTGAGACCTGCGCTCCGTTAAAGTGGCCTGCGGATGTCGATAAAGACGGGCTTACTATTCTTGAGTACGACCCCAAACGTTACGCCTAGGTTCTTTCAAGCGAATGCTGATTAGCCTGAAGTTAACGAGTAACAGTACCGAACAAAGCTTTATGGCGAGTCGGGAGAGCTTCCGTTCGCGCCTGCAATCTGCCTTTATCCTTCTGGCTCAACGTTCACATCAGGGCAAAGCTATTCTGGAAGTGAAGCATAATATTCATGGCTGGCTTAAGGTGTGTGACAGTGAACATCGATATCCGATTATTCAGAATCCTTTGCTACTGGATTATGGTCATCTGTGGAAGGCCGTTGAGTATACGCTGGCGGAGGGAGATAGCTGGCCCACTGAAGCAGACAAGCAACGATTGAAGTTGGAACGGCAAGTAAAGCAGCGAGCAGAAGAAGCAGAGTTGAGACGGCGTCGGTTTAAGGTGATTAAGTAGTCATCACTCTTAATTAAACGACCATAAAAAAACCGGCACACAGTGCCGGTTTTTTTATTTAACGTCGGTGTATTACTGACGCTTACCTTCGACATGCAGTTCGATCTCAACGTGAGTCGACGCAGGGCCGAGATTGTAATCAATACCGTAATCACTCAGCTTCAGTTTGGTTGTGCCCATAAAGCCAGCGCGGTAGCCGCCCCATGGATCATCGCCTTCACCGATGCGCTCTACCGGGAAGGTAATGCTTTTGGTAACACCGTGCAGAGTAAAGTCGCCGGTAATTTCGCCAGTGCCTTCGCCGGTTGATTTAAAGTCGGTGCTTTTGAATGTAGCGGTTGGGTATTTCTTCACGTCCAGGAAGTCACCACCCTTCAGGTGCTTATCACGCTCAGCATGGTTTGAGTCAATGCTGGTGGTGTCGATAGTGACTTCGATCGACGAGTCTTCTGGCGCGGCTTTATCGTATTCGAATGAACCGTCGAAGTCGTTAAAGCGACCTGTCAGCCAGCTGTAGCCAAGGTGCTGGATTTTGAAGTTGATTGACGCGTGCGCACCTTCGTTATCGATATCGTAGGTCGCCGCCTGAGCGACAGAGGTCATCAGTGCAGCGCCAGAGATTGCAGTCGCGATTAACAGCTTTTTCATAGTTACTCTCCTTTGTGAGTATTTACTTCTGTGGACGGATCATGCGTTTCAGGGTGCCGTCGCGGTTAATAAAGTGGTGTTTGAGTGCAGCCAGCGCATGTAGGGTGACGAGTCCGATCAATCCCCATGCCAGCCACTCATGAATTTCTCCAGCAATGTCTTCCTGATTATCTGCCGTCAGACTGGCAGGCACCTGAAACAGGCCAAAGACATCAATGCTGCGACCATCTGCAGTAGAGATGAGATATCCGGTGATGAACAGAGCAGCGAGGAGGGCATACAAGCCGAGGTGCGCGAGGTGCCCAGCCAGATTTTCTATTGGCTTGTTCGACAGCCCTATGGGAGAAGCGTTCATTTGGCGCCAGATGAAGCGTCCTGCTACTGCGATGGCGAGTAAAATTCCTGCCCCCTTGTGCAGGTCGAGCGAGCCTTTATACCAGGCGTCGTAGTACGTCAGCTCGACCATATAGAGGCCAAGGCCAAACATGCCGAATACAACGATCGCGATCAGCCAGTGCAGTGCAATGCTAATCCAGCCGTACGAGTGCTCCGTGTTTTTAAGACTCATTTCATTCTCCATTATCTTTTATCACTCTAGCTGGTGTCAGGTTTGCAAAAAAGGCATAAAAGCGGACAATAGTTGTGCGTATATGCACAGAACTATTCTGCTTGGCTGTTTCAGGTTAATGTCATGGACAAAAGTATTCGGTGGGACGACCTTCGTATTGCCTATCTGGTCGCGACTTACGGGAGTCTCAGTCGCGCCGGCGAAGCTCTGGGAGTGAACCACAGCACAGTTCAGCGTGCAGTGGGTAGAATTGAAGAGGCTTTGGGGGCGCGTCTGTTTATCCGGCATCAGCGTGGCTATCAGCTGACGGACAGTGGCCGCTTACTGACTGAGCGGATGCGACCGATCGCCGCTGAGGTACAGCGCCTTTGCAGTACGCTATCGACGGTTGAAAGTGCGCCCAGCGGTACTCTGAGAATTTCTACGGTGACCGACTTTTCGCCATTTTTCGCCCCATTGTTGCACGACTTCCGCAGGGAGTATCCTCAAATCCGGGTTCAGATCGTCGCGACCGACGACATTTTGTCGTTGGCTGATGGTGAGGTTCATGCCTCCGTGCGTATCGGGGCTGAGCCGTCAGAGCCAGATCTGGTTGCAAGAAAGCTTATGCCTGTCGGCTTATCGTTTTATGCGTCTCAGGATTATCTCGACCAGTTCGGCCGGCCTGCTGATATGACAGAAATAAATAACCATCAATGGGTTCTCCCGACCGGGGATAAAACCCGTATTCCAGCGATCAGGCAGATTATTGAACAGGTAGAGCCGGGGCAGATAGCTTTCCAGAGCAACAGCTTTAACGATATCGAGGCGGCCGTGCGGGCGGGGATGGGAATTGGTCCTATGAGTTTAGTGAATATGCGGCTCCCGGATGGTCGTGATCAGCCGCTGCAGGAGATTACCTTGCCGCTCGACAGTGAGCCCTCGCAGATGTGGTTGGTCTATCACAAAGATATGCGTCAGAGTGCGCGCGTGAGAGCGTTGCAGGACTTCCTGCGCCGGCGAATTCAGCCCTGACGCGAGCTTGTCAGAACAGTGGCTCGTTACCTGTAGGTTGTCTGGATAATCCTTGTGATTGCGGGCATCAGAAAGGCAGCCCGGGCCAGAAGGAACAAGTGAAATGCGACCCATAATAGCGTGTTAGCACTTACTTCGCTGCTGCCCGTCCAGGAAGGCAAGAGGATCGGAAGCAAGGCGATAGGGAAGAACACCAGGGCTGCGGCCGCCAGCATCGAGTTGCGCATAGACGCCGTCGCCTGAGCACCGACCATGATGCCATCAAGCCAGTAACTGGCAACGCCTGATAAAGGCAGCAGCCATAGCCACAGATGCATTTCTTGCAGACGCGGCAGTACGTCTTCGTTGTCGGTCAGAAGCCAGAATAGATCATCGCCCGCAATCACAAATGCCCCTACCAATATCAATGCCGCGATTAAGCTGTTTACTCCTGTGAGTTGAATGGCTTTTCGCATTTGCACCAGCTGAGCAGCACCGAGAAAGCGTCCGACCAGACTTTCAGCGGCGTGGGCAAAACCATCAAGGGCGTTCGATATCAGAAGTAGCAGGCTGATGAGCACGGCATTTGCCGCCAGCACTTCTGTGCTTTGAGCTGCGCCAAGAGCAGCAAACGAAGCAAATACAATCAGCAGCGTCAGTGTGCGGATGAACAGATCACGATTGATCACAACCATACGTTTTAGAATCATGGTATCCGGGCGTGGCAGGCGCAGGTCCAGTCCGCGCTGGATAGCTGCCACCAGTGCAATTACTAATGCTCCGATATCCGCCAGAACCGTACCAAGCGCAACGCCAGCCGCGCCCATATGTAGATGCCATACAAAATAGTAATCCAGCCCCGCGTTGATGAGGTTGGCAGTGATCAGCATCAACATGGGGATACGGGTTTCACCGCGGCCAATAAACCAGCCAATCAGGCAGTACTGCAACAAGGTCACAGGAATGCCCCAGAAGCGAGTCGACAGGTATTCGGCCGTGAGTGCGTGAAGGGCCGGGTCATCGCCGAATAAAGGCAGGAGCAAAGGCGTGAGCAGCTGTGCGGCGATCACACAGAACATACTCACAGGGATGGCCAGCCAGATCGCTTGCTGTAGCAGAGGCAGGGAATGGTTTATGCCTTTCTGGCCAACGGCATAGGCGGTGACAGAGGTCGTTCCCATGCGCAGAAAACCAAAACTCCAGAGCAGCAGGGTAAATATCTGAGCGCCAATGGCGACCGCGGCTAACGGCTGCACATCATTGAGGTGACCGAGAATAGCGGTGTCGACCAGCCCCAGCATTGGAACGGTAATATTGCTCAGCATAATCGGCCAGGCGAGCGCCCAGACTGTGCGTTGATTTGCCGCAGGCAGAGAAGAGGGCTGGCCTGTTACACTGGCGCCTGAAGTCATTTGAGGGAAGCCGTATGCGTGGTGAAAGAAGCGCTATTGTACTGTGTTTAGCACTGTTTGCGGTGTTGCTGGTGGCGTTTGTTGCTGGCTGGTGGAGTGCGCCGCCCTCTCCACAGGAACGTCTTACACAAACGGCGGGCGTTGAGATGTTTGCCGGTGGTCAGGTTGGCGATCTGTCATTCATCAATGAATACGGAGATGCAGTGTCGTTGGCGGATTTGAAGGGGCGTTGGTCACTGCTCTTTTTTGGTTACACCTATTGCCCTGATATTTGCCCAATGACCCTGATGCACATGAATCGTCTGATGAAGCGCCTGACTGAGGATGAGCGTGAGCAGCTTAACGTGGTGCTGGTTAGCGTAGACCCTGAACGCGATAAGCCAGAGCAACTTGGCCAGTACATGGATTACTTTAATCCGGAGTTTACGGCACTGACGGGCAACCCAGACAATATGAAAAAGCTGGCGTCGCAGCTGAATGCGTTTTTTGCCCGGGTTGATCGGGAGGATGGCGGCTACCTGATGGATCACAGCGCCAATATCGTTTTATTAGATTCTGATCTGAATTACAGGGGCTATATTGAGCCCCCGCATGATCCTGAGCGCATGCTACCTGTGATCCGGTCGGTGTTGGCTCTGCCTTGATGCGTTTTTCGTTTAGCGCTTGCGGCGAAAGGTGAGGCTGGCGATAAACAGGAGCATGGCAGTCACTACGATGCTTGGCCCTGCTGGTGTATCCCAGCGGAACGACGCCCACATTCCGAAAAGAACAGACATTATCCCTACGACTGAAGCAATAGCGGCCATCTGGCGTGGCCCTTTACTCAGCGCATGGGCGGCTGCCGGAGGCATAATCAACAAGGCGCTGATCAGCAGAATGCCTACAACCTTCATCGCCAGTGCCACCGTCATGGCGAGCAGCAATATCAACATCAGATCAAGTAGCATGACCGGACGGCCTTCGATTCTGGCCAGCTCCGGGCTGACCGTCACCGCAAGCAATGAGTTCCAGAAGCACAGCACTAAGGTCAGCGTAATGGCGGTGCTGCCCAACAACCAGTAAACATGCCCTTCATTGATGGCCAGCAGGTCACCAAACAGGTAGCCCATCAGATCGACCCGGATGCCGTCGGCAAGGCTTAAGGCAACCAGACCGATTGCCAGCGTGCCATGAGAAACAATCCCCAGCAGAGTATCCGCCGACAGGCGACTGGCGAGTTGCAACGGTAGCAGGATAAGCGCCAGTGATGCTGACCCAACCACCAGTGCTAACGTTGGATCGAGATCGGTCAGAACACCGAAGGTAATCCCGAGTAAGGCACCATGGGCAAGGGTATCGCCAAAGAACGCCATACGTCGCCACACCACAAAGCTACCCAGAGGGCCGGCGCTGACGGCTAAAAGTAATCCGGCGACAAGAGGCATCAGCCACCAGGTCTGCAAACCGTCAATCATGGTGGTGGTGTCCTGTCGTGCTGGATTGGTTGCTGTGGTCATGATCACAGTGCTCGTGATCATGGTGGTGCGTGTAGTAAGCAATGCCGTCATCCAGTCGACGACCGAACAACTCAAGATAGGCAGGGTCGGCAGATACCGTCTCTGGATGGCCAGAGCAGCAGACGTGGCCATTCAGGCAGATGACTTCATCAGTGGCCGACATAACGAGGTGCAGATCGTGTGAAATCATCAATACGGCACAGCCCAGCTCATCGCGGAGCTGAGGAATCAACTGGTATAGCTCCAGCTGGCCTTGTACATCAACTCCTTGCACAGGCTCATCAAGAACAAGGAGTTCAGGCTCTACTAATAAGGCACGAGCGAGCAGCACACGTTGCCATTCGCCCCCCGATAAGTCGTGAACACTCTGGTGCTTTAAGCTGGTAATGTTCAATCGCTCCAGCCAGTGATCAACGGCGGCGCGGGTGCTACGACGGGTAAGTCGCAGAAATTCGTCGACATTGAGCGGCATACGTTGATCCAGCGGCAGGTGTTGCGGCATATAACCAATGCGGAGCTGTCGCGAACGAATAACTTTACCAGCGTCGGGGCGTACCAGGCCGAGCAGAACCTTGGTCAGCGTCGATTTGCCGCACCCGTTAGGGCCAATCAGTGTAATGATCTGGCGGGGCTGAATATTCAGATTGATCTGATCCAGTACTTTTTTCTGGCCAAACGTCAGGCTCAGGTTATTGGCCCTGAGGATAGGCTGTTCATTCATGAAGTTGCCTTGCAGTTCTGACACAGGCCTGTGAGTTCGTGGTTACTGCTTTCGATGCTGAAGCCGAACTTTTTCAGCAGGGTCTCATGCAGTTTTTTAATCTCGCTCGCTGGGAGTTCAGTCGCATTGCCACATTCTTTGCAGATAAAGAACCCGGTGTCGTGCTCATGGCCGGGGTGATCACAACCAACGAATGCATTGAGGCTGCTGATACGGTGGACGACGCCCAGCTCGAGCAGGAAGTCCAGGGCACGGTATACCGTCGGAGGTGCCGAGTTGAAGCCCTCTTCGGTTAGCTGAGCAAGAAGGTCGTAGGCTCCGGTAGGCTTGTGGTTCTGCCACACCAGCTCCAGCACTCTGCGTCGTACAGGCGTCATACGTAAACCACGCTCTTCGCACAGTGAGCGTGCGGTATCCATGGCGGTGGTTATGCAGTGATTATGATCGTGCTGTTGTGAAGCGGGCATCAGACCAGTCCTTAGGTTATAATGTTGCAATTTTACGAAAGACGATAAATTTAGCCAGAGTTATGTTCAGACGATTTGCTGTAATGGTGAGTTCCACCATGTTATCACTGTTTGCCCAGGCCGATCATTCCCCGAAGGTGCTCGCCAGTATTCATCCACTTGGCCTGATTGCCTCGTCGGTCGTTGAAGCTGAGCAACTCGATGTTCTGCTACAGCCGGGTGTGACCCCGCATGATTTTTCTTTGCGTCCGTCAGATATCGACCGCTTGCAGGAGGCGGAGGTCATCTTCTGGTCAGGCGCTCGTATTGAGCCCTATCTGTCAGGCTTCGCCCGTCGCTGGCCAGACAAGCACTGGATCGATATCTCAGCTTTTGCCTCAGAAGCGAGCATCAAAGATCCGCATTACTGGCTCTCACCGCCTGCAGTTGTTGCAGCACAGAAAGCGCTGGCGGATGTACTTGGTGCAGACTCGACAGACTTTGCGGCTCAGGTTGAGAGCGCCGTGGCATACAGTGAGCGAGTATTGGCTCCGGTGAAGGAGCGTGGATTCTTTGTGTTCCATCGCGCTTACGACCACTGGGTGACCGAATTTGGCCTCAATCAGGTCGGCGCATTTACCATTACGCCTGAACAGAAGCCGGGGATGCGCACGATACAGTTAATGCGTGAGCAGCTCAGGTCGGGCCAGGTCGCCTGTATATTCCGTGAGCCAGAATATTCTCCTGCACTGGTGGTGAAGGTCGTGGGAGACCTCCCGGTTAAACAGGGCGAACTTGATCCTCTTGGCGGAAATATCTCTCTTACACGTGATGGTTATCCCTATTTTCTCAGGGACATGGCCGACCGTGCGGCTCATTGCCTCAGTGAATAAATAGTCCGATCTGGCCTTTTCAGGTATGGCCAGATCGGTATATTTCATTGTAAAAACTTCAGAATAATAAAGTAATCAGGAAGATCACGTGTCTCAGAGTTATCCCTTTTATGATTTAACCCGCTTTACCTGGCTGACCAATATCGTCTCTATTTTTCCGGGGGCGCTATGTGTTGCAGGTCTGGTCCATGGCTTCTGGAGCTGGCAGGGGCTGTCTGCTTTGGGAGGCGGCACAGCGTTGGAGTCGTTGACTGTGGGTATGCGTGAGCAGTTGCAGATAGACACTCTGATTCGTGAGGCTCAGGTTATAACGACGCTGGTGCTGGTGCTTTTTTACACTTATTGGGTCTATTTCTCATCGCGCAATATGATGTCGCTCTTTGAGGAACATACCCGCAGTACAAAGCAATCTTTTAAATTGTTTTTCAGCCTGTTGAAGCGCCTGCACAAAATTACCCGTTTGATTGATGCGATGCGCTACGACAGTATTCCGCCTGATCATGATCATAAACCGGCTGCCTGGCTTTTGCCGGTCTGGTCTCTTTCGCTTGTATCAGCCAACGTCTGCAAACTAACCGCTGTCTATATGATGAGTTCAGCAATCACGATTGCGGATTTTAAAACTGTGATGATGTGGGCTTTTTCTGCGTACGCATTTTATCTGGTTTTTTATATTGTCACGGCGCGTATAACGTTCGAAGTTGTGTGGTTGCAGAAGCTAAGCCACGATTACCACTCTATACGCCTTTCTGACGCTGACTGATTTCTTCTGTTTATAAAAAATGCCGCGCGGGTCGCCCCACGCGGCATTTTTTATGGGTGGTGCTAACCTGGGTTGTCAGCGAGCTTCGCTCCCGTCCTGATAGCCCGCATCCCAGCTGGCAGCAAGCAGGTCTGAGCGGTAAGGGTTGACCTTGCGAGCGTTCGAGTTGCCCTGTTTAAAGCCCTCATCGTAGGCATCCTCAACGGTAACGTTCTCTTCGCCACCACTACTGAAGGCACGACGGAATGCCACCTGAATGTCGTCCAGAAGTACATAGGTACAAGGTACAAGTAACAAGCTGACCAGGGTGGCAAAGAGCACACCGAACGCCAGTGAAATGGCCATAGGAATCAGGAACTGGGCCTGCAGGCTGGTTTCGGATATCAGCGGTATCAGACCCACAAACGTGGTCAATGAGGTCAGAAGAATCGGCCGGAAACGGGCGATGCCGGCCTCAATCACGGCATCATAAGTGCTGGCGCCTTTTTCCCTGCGGTTATTAATGTAATCCATCAATACCAGGTTATCGTTCACCACAACGCCACTGACGGCCACCATGCCGATGTAAGACCAAGACGTAATCACCATACCAAACAGCTGGTGGCCAATAACGGAGCCCATAATTCCAAACGGGATGGCATAAATAATAATAAACGGCTGCATGTACGACTTGAACAACACGGCCAGTAACAGATACATAGCCAGAACAGCGACCATGTAATACTGGAACAGGGTGGTCATAAACTTACTCAAGTCGCGTTGCTGACCGCCGCGAGCCCAGTCCATCCCGGGGTACTGACGCACCAGCGAGGGCAATATTTCATTCTCAACCACACGCTGAACATTCTGTACCGAGTTACGGCTGGTATCGATAAAGGAAGTTACCGTGACCACGCGCTTACGGTTGTTGCGCTTGATGTGTGTCGGTGCGTCCTGGTACACAATATCCGCGATTGCTGATAGCGGAACGTATTGCCCCGGCGCGTATTTCACATGCATGTTTTCGAGGTGCCAGGAAGAATCACGCTCGTCGTCCGGCAGGCCCAGCCAGACTTCGATTTCATCGTCGCGGGTCTGAACATTCTGAACAACCTTACCCTGGAAAGCCTGATTGATTTGAGCAACGACCGTCTGCTGTGTCAGGCCCAGTGAGCTGGCATTATCACGAAGAATAATGTCGGCCTGCTGCTTGGTATTTTCCTGAGTGTGGCGCACATCATATGCACCGGCAAAGCCTTTTAATTGAACCATTAACTGGTCGGCTGCTTCTTTCAGATCTTCCTGATCGTTGGCTGACAGCTCAATCTGGATATCCGGTCTTGCCGGGTTGAGGCTGGCGCTGAAACTTAACTGGCTGACGCCCGGGATGTCTCCCGCGATGTTGCGCCAGCTGGAAATGATCTCACGGCCGCTGATACGACTGGTTCTGTCAGAGACCAGCTCCAACGTAATATTCGCCAGGTGATCACGGTCCTGGCTGCTCTTCATATTACTTTTAGATTCGTTAGGCCCGATCACCGCATAGATATGATCAATGGTTGCGACGCCTTCCATTTCGTAGCGGTGTTTCAAAAGCTCAGCGGCGTTGGTCAGACGCTCAACGGCCATCTCTGTCTTTTCTCGTGGAGAACCTTCTGGCAGCACCAGGCGAGCCACAACAGAGTCAGCCTCGACCGGAGTAAACAGCGACGATTTGATCCATCCGGTAAGCATCATCACCAGCATCAACGTAAAGCTGATGGTGAATACCAGGATAATAATCCCCTTCGCTTGGAGTGCTCCGCGCAGTGACGGCAGGTAAATGGAGCGCATAAAGCTTTGAAGAGCACCATCAAATTTCGCCTGAACCTTCTCCAGTGCGGACGGCTCTTTTTTAACATTGACCTTTTGTGCATGAGACAGGTGAGCCGGCAGAATCAGGAAGGATTCAATGACTGAAAAAATAAGCGTGGCAATCACGACGATAGGAATCGCCTGCATCATTTTTCCTTCGGGGCCGGGTAAGCCGATCAACGGAATAAACGCGATAATGGTTGTCACCACAGCAAACAGAATCGGCTTGTACACTTCAAAAGCGCCCTGAAGTGCAGCCTCGGTGCCGTAAATGCCTTTTTCGTTTCGATTGTGAATCGCTTCAGCAACCACAACCGCATCATCGACCACGATCCCGAGTACAAGAATAAAGCCAAACAATGACACCGCATTAATGGAGACGTCGTACATCGGCATTGCAAACAGTGCACCGAAGAAAGACACAGGAATCCCCATACTGACCCAGAACGACAGGCGGCCGTTCAGAAACAGAAGCAGGGTAATAAAGAGCAGCACCAGACCGGCAAGGGCGTTTTCAAGCAGCATGCTGATGCGTTCACGCAGGTGCTTCGATTCGTCCTGCCAGACGTGTGTCTTGATGGTCTCGGGCAAACGCAGGCTATCAACATATGTATGCAGGTCATCGGCGATGTCCATAATGCTCTGGTCGCCAACGCGGTAAATATCGATGGAAGCAGACGGTGCGCCATCGAAGCTGGCATTAGTCTCGCTGACGTAACGGGTATCTGTAATGATCGCGAGATCACGCAGCAGAATCTCAGCACCGGTTGAGTCTGAGTAGATAACGATATTGCGATAGGCTTCTGCAGAGTCTTTGTAAGCGTCACTGGTGATCAGAATGTCGCCGTCCTGAGTTTCCAGTACACCACCAGGTAGGAAGCCAGTCTGCTGTCGGATCATCCCTGAGATGTCATCGAACGTGAGGTCGTACTTTTCGAGGTTGTGAGCTGGTACTTCGATGCGGATTTCTGACTTTGACATGTCCTGCAGTTCAATCACGCTGATGTCTGGCATATCCATCAGGTCATTGCGAATTTCACGGGATGTTTCGGCCAGAGCGGCGTAACTGGTATTGCCGTAGATAATTAACTTAGCAACACGGTTTTTAACGGAGAGTTCCTGTAACGTCGGTGTTTCTGCGTCGTCAGGGAGAAGACCTTCTTCATTAATACGGCGGGAGATTTCGTCAGAAATTTTATCGGTTTCGTAGCCGTCTGCGATATCGACCGTCATGCTGCACAGGCCGTCGTAGGCAAAAGACGTCAGGTTCTGGGTACCCTGAATGTCGTAGATGCGGTTTTCGATGGCCTTACAGACACTGTTCTCAATGGTCTCTACATTGCCACCCGGCAATTTCGTCTGGATGCTCAGACGGTCCAGAGTCACGTTTGGAATAAGTTCTTTGCGCGTTTCCGGCACTGCCATCAAGCCAAGGGCAATCAGGCAGAACATCAACAGATTGGCAGCAACGGTATTCTCCGCGAACCAGCGGATGATCTGTTTCATAAGTCAGCCTCCGGCAGGTTACTTCTTGCGAATCGGTTCGACGGTCATGCCTTCGACAAGACGATTGAAGTTACCAGCAACGACCCGGGTTCCGGGTGGCAGCGCAGTATCAATGTACGCGAATTCTTTACCGCGATAGCGGATCGTCACAGGCTGACGCTGGATAGTGTTATCCGCATTGATCATCCAGATAGCATCGCCAGAGAGAATGACGTCGCGAGGCAATATGCGCATATTTTCAATTTCCTGCCCGCGGATTTCGGCTTCAAGAAATGACCCCGGAACCAGATAGCGACCGGTATTGCTGTACATCTCATCGCCGTTGACCTGAGCGATAATGTAGAGCAGCTGGTTAGCACTGCGCTCACCATCCGTGCGCACAATGTAGCCGTTCCACTCATCACCGCTCTCGTAGTCACGCAGGGTGACCTGAGGCATGAAGCTAGGGCCGGTCTCGGTACTGGTGTTTTCTTCCACGCCGATAATCATGAGTTCAGCGTCGTTGAGAGGTAAACGAATTTCAGCCTGGTTCATGCCGTACAGTACAGCGACCGGTGAGCCAGTCTGAACCAGATCCCCCTCGTTAATGAAGACATCAACGACTTTACCTTCGATAGGTGAGCTGATTTTTGTATTTTCCAGTTGGTCATAGGCGTATTGCAAAGCCGCTTCTGCGGCTTCAACTTGTGAATTGGCATAGGCCAGCTGAGGAACAAATCGCGCATAATCAGAAGCGTTTCGCCCTGCCTGACGACGAGCAACACGAGCGTTGGCTTCGGTTTCTTCCTGGCGTAATTTGGTTTGTGTCAGTTGTGCTTTTTTCTGTGCAATATCAAGAATAAGCGGTTGCTCATCAATCTGAACCAGTAGCTGGTCTGCGTTGACGATCTCACCCTTCTTAAGCTCAGGCGCGATATTTGTCACCAGTCCTGAAACCTGACTGGCGATCTTATGGACGCGCGATGCTGAGACGCGGCCACGACTGAAGATAGGAATTGATTGCGTGGAGATGCGTACTTCTTTGTAAGGTACCTGAGGAATAGCGACCTTAACTTCCTGTGTCTGGGGTTTCGGTGCATTGATGTACATGGTGTATCCGGCGTATCCGGCAGCAGCGAGAATAACCAGACCGATGATAAAAAATTTCAACTGTTTCATATTGCTCTCTGTTGCAAATAACGAGCGCGCGGGCAGCCAGTGTTACTCAAGCTGATGATGTATTTGCTACAGGCGCGCAGTTTCGAGATACATCAGCCCTTCAGGGTTCAGGTCGGGCGTTGGGTCGTCACCGTAGCCACATATAAAGTGAAGGCTGAATAATTCTTCTTTTTTGTATTTATCGGTTACCTTGTGCAAAGGGTCTTCCGTATCGAAGCCAACGACTAAGGCATCATACTCACTATCTTTCAGTTCCTTGCGTGCGTATGCGAGAAGATCTGCAAAGATATCACTGCGATTGTCTTTAAATACATTACAGTGCAGATAAATATAGCTGGTCAATGAGCCCGCAGGTGGGAGTGACAACCCTCCCGCGATCTTTGTGTATGCGTTGTAAAACGGACGTGCGTACTGAATCGCCTTAGAATATCCCGCGATTCGCGTCTGTTTAAAGGCCTTCTGATCCCAGAATCCGGTCATTCCCACCAATTCATCGCCTTCAAACGCCAGCAAGAAGTCGTTTAGTTTAATGTCGCGGTAGTAACTGTCTCCGGTTTCTACTCTGGAGAAGTCGTAGCATGGGTAGAACTGTTTTTTCGGGGCATTGGCATCAAAAAATGCCTGCATCGTTGGGATATCAGCGCTCGTTGCACGACGGATATTAAGATTGATGACATGTTTCTCGCGTCGACGCAGTTCGATCATATTGGTGCGATGACGACGAAACGCATTGTATGTTGGCTGTACCTTAATGCGGTTACCGCCAACGGTATCGAGAGATGCTTTGTTCTCTTCGAGAATGACGGTCTGGTAATTATCACTGCCAATAAGGCTTTTGACGGTTTTAAAAAAACGCAGCAGCGTGCGTCCACCCTGATAATCACGGTGGATACGCAGGTCACTGCCGTAGCGCATAGATTTACGCTCGCCGTTTTCAAAAACATCCCGGAATCCCATACTGAACGCGCCAGCAACCCGATGCTGTTCGGTATCTTCCATCACCCAGAGGTCGCGGGTCGTTGTCCCCACGTCTGTGGCATGGAAGTAGTTGGGTTCGCGTTCGAAATTCAGCTGAATACTGCCTTCCTGTGGCGTATCAGACAGCAATTCACTCAGCCCGGGTGCATCCTCTTCGATGGTGGGGCGAATGATAAAACGCTGACTCATGCATCGGCCTCCGCCGGTTTTGAGTTTCTCAGAATGTCACTGACTGCGCCCGGCATCTGGTCGTTTTGCCAGAGTGCCAGCGGTTCGATCTTAATATTGCCCGCGACCATACCACCGGCGATCTTGTGCTCGGTATAGACTTCCATGGCATCCGGTACGATCAGCATTTCGGCATGCCCTAACTGGCCTAACTCGCGGGCAAGTTTGTAATGGAAGTGCTGGTTCAGTTGCTCTTCCAGTTGTGCGCCAAGATCATCACGGGCTGCAATCGCGTCGGCACTGCCTGAGCACAGCAGACCATAAACCGGCTTCGCACGCAGGTCAGATTGTGGAATCGCGATCAGGGTCACAGGTGAAAGACCCATATTGCCACTGAAGTGGTCAATCAGTTTGACGGCGGCATCCGGGGATAGCTTCTCGCCAACCATGTCCACACCATCAATACGGCTGATAAAGCGCAGGCAAGGACATTGGTTAATAAAGTCAGTGACCAGCAACATATCTTTGGTCTGGTAGCGTAGCAGTCCGTTCCCTGTGGTAATGATAGGACGCACGCGCATGTCTTTTTTCAGTTCCCAACTGCAAAGGATCTCGTTGGTGTCCAGATCTTCAAACTCATAGAAGTGGCTGGTAAAGGCCAGTGGGTACTCGTCGCCCATTGGGAAAGTAACCACACCCTCTGTTGCAAACAGCCCTTTGCCCTGGAAACCACTGTGCGGGAATATCGCGTGCAGTTTCTCAGCCCAACCTTTAGATGAGGACGTATCCCAAGAACTGATCAGCGCCAGGTTTGGCCAGATAGCTTTGGTGAAGGCCGGATTGATCTCACCATCCCACTTGCGCATGTATGCTGCGGCAGCTTCATTCTTCGGAGGTTCGATATTCTTCAGGCTGTCGAACGGAGCTACCCATTGGCCAGTTTCGAGTACTTCGGCGATTTTCTCGCGGTGTTCCTGCATGACCTGCAACAGGCTCATGGCGAAGGTCGGGCTCCAGACGGACATAAAGGAAAGGTCAGTACAGGCGACCAGATAACAGGAGGTCGCAAAGAAGGATTCATCTGAACTTTCTGCAAGTGAGACACCTTCAGGTACCGCCATCGTGCCCGCCATAAACAGACGTTTCCACCACGGCAGCAGCTGCATATCATCGTTGATGCTTTCACTGACCTGATCGCGCAGGTCGCTTGGTACCCAAGACAGGGACCAATAATGGCGGCCCTTCTTTATGCCCGGAAAGTTTGCGTACAGGTCAGACATCCACGGGCTGATTGCCTCATCTGCCTGGTCCAGAAATGGCCGAGTGTACGGGATCCATTTGATTTTTGAGGTAGAGCCAGAGGTCGGCTGGTAGCGGTCGCAGCTGGAGGTTGTCAGCATAGGCTTCCCGCTCTTCTGCTGTTCAACAATCATGTCGTGCCAGTAGTTGTAGTCGGTAATCGGTACTTGCTTACGGAATTCTTCGACCGTCATGCCCTTACGCAGGCCATGCTTAACAGCAGATTCTGCGCCAACAACCATGTTCAGTGTGTCGCTGAGAATAGAGCGCTGAACGCTCTCTACGTCATAACTGGCGTCAATGAATTTTCGCGCGCCCTTACGGGTCAGCGTGGATGATGCAAAATGAAGCAGCGACGTGGTCAGGTTCTTCAGAGCGGACATCTGACAGGCTCCTGTATCTTTCTTTGTGTGGTGAAGACTTTCATCTGCATCAGGCCCTGAGCCCGGCAGCGTTGGCCGGTATAAAAAGCTCTGAATCTGACAATTCGATGAAGGCACTATTGTTTATTATTATCCGTACTCTCTTCGCAAGGTGCGGAGGTAAGAACGGGCCAGCGATTTAACCATAAAGTCTTAGGCAACTGAATTGCCGCGGCTGGTCTGAGTGTGCCTTTGGCGCATATTACGTACTATGTCACACTTCAGGCCAGCTGCAGGCGGTGTTATGCCGCCAGACGACGGGGTTTGCGGGCTGGGCGACGCAGGCCGAAGGTGCTGCGCATCAGTTTCTTGAAGAAAATCCCGATAGTTGAAAGGCCAATCTCACCGATGCACGGGAGTTCAGTGCCACGGCGCCATTCGGGGTTACGCTCTTCAAAGAAGCGGATCGCTGAATTACTGGCACGCATGCGTGGAGTGATGTCTGCAACGTCGTCTTTCAGAGCGTGATATCCCTCGCCGAAGTCGAGGATCTTCTCTTCTTCTTTGTAGTAGGTTGGGTAGAGTTTCTGGCAGTACTGCTGCATCAGGCCTTCCATTTCATGGTCGTGGCGATCATGTCTTGGGTAGAAGCGTTGAAAATTATTCGCCATAAGCAGGTACGTTTTATAACCCTTCGAAATCAATAACCAGAACATAGGGGTCGTTGGGCGCAACATCTTCGCTTTCAGCATTTTCATGGCAAAGGCAGTATGCAGTGTTTTGTTGCCCCAGAATTCAGGCTCAACGATGGTGTCGCCCGTGAATACGCCAATGGCTTTCTTACCCTGGTGCATCAGTTCGACTTCGTTGTAGGTACTGAACCCCACTATTTTCCCGGTGGTTTTGTTCTTCAGGATCATGACGCCTTTCTTTTCACTCATGTCCTTAATAAAGGTTGTGAGATCGGCGTTCTCATAGAAACGGGTGAAAATGCTGTGCATTTCGACAAGCTTAGCGATGTTTACTTCATTGATAGGGAAGAAACGACAGGTGAGTTTCGCTTTTTTAGTCATTGCAGCCTCGATATTTTTCTTATTGTTTTATTACCGCCTCGCCAAACAGGATGGGCGGAATCTGCAATCCATTGTCTTAACCTGACCACAATCAGGGGTCCTTCAAGCAGCTGCTCCGGGGCCAGCGGCCGGGAGTAACTGTTCGTATTCGTGATCTGTGAACTTATGTTAATTATATTTGCTGGCCGGTGACCAGCGTTTTGATAAAGGTATCAAAGCGGTATTCCTCCCTAATGTGACACTGGTCATAATTGTGACATCATGAGGTTTAAGTACGCCATATTGGCTTGATATGGCTTTACATAACCCTTATTTTGCAGGAATTGACCGGTTTCAGTAAGTCTGAAGGGATCTTGAGTTTAGGCGGCACAATGACAGAAGTATGTTGCTTTGTTGCAACGCGACGGAGCCTCTCTACAATACGCCGCTGATTCTGAAACCTGTGGATTTAACTCTATGATATTGGCAGTTGTTACTCTGGCAGCGGGCAAAGGCTCGCGGATGAAGTCTGATCTTCCAAAAGTGCTACATCGTCTGGCCGGGAAGCCACTGCTGGGTCATGTGCTGGATGCTGCTGAACGCCTCGATGACGCATCTCAGCATGTTGTTATTGGCCACGGCGCTGAGTTAGTCCGGGATATGTTCTCTGATCGTTCACTCACCTGGGCTGTACAGACTGAGCAAAAAGGAACAGGGCATGCCGTGGCGCAGGCGCTACCGGATATCGCTGACGATGCTTCTGTGCTGGTGCTTTATGGTGATGTTCCTCTTATCTGCACAGAAACGTTAGCGTCAATGGTAGCGGCTGCAGAGAATGCACTGGCGTTATTGACCGTCACACTTGAAGACCCAACCGGCTACGGCCGTATTGTTCGTAATGATAAGAATGAAGTGCAGGCGATCGTTGAACATAAAGATGCCAGCGATGAACAGCGACAGATCTGCGAGGTCAATACCGGCATCATGGCCATGCCTGCGCGTTATCTGAAACGCTGGCTACCAGCGTTGTCGTCGAATAATGCTCAGGGCGAGTACTACCTGACGGACGTCATTGCTATGGCGGTTGCCGATGGGGTGGTCGTGAATGCTCTGCAGCCTCAGTCCGCTACGGAGGTCGAAGGTGTAAACGATCGTCGCCAACTGGCAGCTCTTGAGCGGGAATTCCAAAGTCAGCAGGCTGACAGCCTGATGGTACAGGGAGTCGCTCTGGCGGACCCTGCGCGTATTGATGTCCGAGGCACACTCACTGTAGGGCGCAATGTCAGTATCGATGTGGGTTGTGTATTCGAGGGTGATGTCATCCTTGAAGATGACGTTCAGGTCGGCGCCTATAACGTGATTCGTAACAGTAAGCTGGGCAAGGGCGTTCAGGTTGAGAGCTTTTGTCATATAGAAGAAGCGGTTGTTGCTCAGGCGTGTAATCTTGGCCCATACGCGCGACTGCGCCCTGGTGCTGAATTGGCGGACGGCGCTCGGGTCGGTAACTTCTGTGAAGTGAAGAAATCACAGATCGGCAAGGGCTCGAAAGTGAACCACCTGACCTATATAGGTGATGCGATTATCGGTGAGGGCGCCAACATCGGTGCCGGTACAATCACTTGTAACTACGATGGCGTGAATAAATTCCGCACCGAGATCGGTGATGGTGCTTTTATTGGTTCAAACTCGTCATTGGTGGCTCCAGTGAAGGTAGGGAGTGGCGCGACCGTAGCTGCCGGCTCGACCATCACTAAAGAGGTCG
>NZ_DFQB01000010.1:19594-68635 GCF_002377545.1 Thalassolituus sp. UBA3500
CCATCACTAAAGAGGTCGGTGCAGACGAGTTGGCAGTCGCGCGTGGTAAGCAGCGCAATATCGCCGGTTGGAAAAAAACTGGCGATCAGTAAGCCTACAGCTGTTCTTCTGGGCTGATCAGTCCAGAAGATCCAGCGCCAGTCGGACAAAATCCTGCGAGGTGACAATCCCGAGCAGGTTTCCCTCTTCGTCTGCGATCAGCAGACAACCTTCTTTCTCAGCTCTCAAGCGCTCTCCGGTTGTCTTAAGCGGCGTATCTGCGGGTAAGGTATCGATTTCTTTGTCCAGGCAGTCGAGTACCGGCGTTTTCGCCAGATAGTCCTGCAGATGGTGGGCGCCAAATTTATCGGTAATCCGGAACGCTTCACGCAGAAACTCTTTCTGACTCAGCACGCCCTTAATTGAGCCTGATTCATTGACCACTGGAATATGGCGTACGTGGTGCTCCCGCATCAATTCTTCGGCATCGCGCAACGTAGATTCGGTGCCGAGGGTTTTGACGTCGCGGGTCATGATGTCGCTGACGGTTTGCATAATTTCAGATCTCTTTCATTACCTTACCTAAAGTAAAGCACTTAACCGGGGAGCTGCTATTCTGAAATCAGATAGTCACGCCGGAAGGGAGGTTTCATGAGTTTTTCAGACAGTATCCGTAACTACTACGAGCAGATGGTGGCCGAAGAAATTGTCACTCAACTGAATGCAGCGGGGCGTGATGTATCGACGGGCGCTATGGCTGATATTGCTTGTGTTGCACTTAACAGGTTGCCACCGAAATACATCCGGTACGAGGTGGATATGGCGTTTTATATGTCCCCGGATGAGCTGATTATGACCCGCCAACGGGTCCGTGATGGCGTCGCCGATGCAATACGCTTCGTTGATTCTCACCGGCGAGAAGACGACGCGGGCAATGACATCGGTTGAGCGGCGTATTATTGTAACGACAGGTTTGAATAATAAGACAGGATTGGCACGCCGGGTTCAGTGGCTGCCTGATGGAGTAATTAATGAATATCTTATTGGTGGATGACGATACTGAACTGACGGCATTGCTGACCCGCTACCTTGAGCGTGAGCTATTTAAAGTAACCGCCGTCCACACTGCAGAAGAAGGCTTGGCTGAGGCTCTGAGTGCACGTTATCAGGCCGTTGTGCTTGATGTTATGCTGCCCGGAGGTAGTGGTATCGACATTCTTGGGCAAATCCGTACCCGCAGTGACGTTCCTGTTCTGATGCTCACTGCGAAGGGCGATGAAATGGATCGCATTCAAGGGCTCGAGATTGGCGCAGACGACTATATTCCCAAGCCGTGTAACCCCCGAGAACTGTCTGCCCGGCTGCGGTCCATTCTGCGACGAGGTCGTTCGGCAGATGTCATCTCTGCAACGCTGGAAGTAGAAGATCTGGTGATCGACTTCGACAAGCACATCGTGCACCGCAACGGCGAAGAACTCGACCTTACGGTCACAGAATTCAATATTCTGGGTGTTCTGGTACGTGAAGCCGGCAAAGTTGTCGACAAGAACCGCCTCGCTGAGCAGTCGATGCAACGTTCATTGACCCTGTTTGACCGCAGTCTCGATATGCATCTGAGTAATCTGCGCAAGAAACTGGGGCCTTCGCCTGGCGGAGAGCAGCGCATTAAGACCGTCCGTGGTGTCGGTTACATGTACCAGATGGAGCAGGGATCAGCTGAAGACTGATGCGCGGCGTATTTCTCAAGATCTATCTCGCCTTTATGGTGACTGCTTTGGTAACCACGGCTGTCACCATTACTCTGGCAGCCTATTATCGCCAGTGGTCCAATGATTCGGTCAACCTGATCGCACCGACCGGAGGCTACATCTCTGCGGCTGAGCTGATTCTTCAGCAGGGTGGCGAACCCTTGTTGCTGGAGTGGTTACTACGGTTTGAAAGGCATCCGAGTGTTAATGCCTATGTTTTTGATGATCAGGGGCTGAGCCTGCTACCCGACCCTCCCGCGACTGTCGTCAACTATGCCTTATCGGCAGAAAGCTATGAGGCTCAGGTAAATCCTGTCAGTCGCTCTGAAATTCTCGTGAAAGCCCCAATCGAAAGTGCTGGGGGCCGGGTGTATCTCCTCGTGGTTGAGTTTATGCATCCGCTGGTGGTGTTTAATTTGCCGGCTTATCTCGGCTGGGGGTTACTCGCGTCCTTTCTGATCTTTGCTGTCTGGAGCCTTCTGCTCTCTGGCTATCTCACGCGCCCTGTGCGATTCATGCAGAAAACGGTTCAGGCCTTTGCCAGTGGAGACTGGCATGCCCGAATGGACCCAAGATCACTAAGGCGACGGGATGAACTGGGTGAGCTGAGCCGCGAGTTTAATCATATGGCGGGTTACATTGAGCGTCTGATACATGACCAGAAGCAGCTCGTCAGTGATGTTTCCCACGAGTTGCGATCGCCTCTGGCTCGCAGTACTGTGGCTCTGGAGCTAGCTCGTCTTGATGCGGTACCTGATCAGGAGGAGCATCTGGATCGTATCGAGCTGGAAACACACCGGCTCAATGAGATGATTGAAGATCTCCTGAACATGGCCAAGCTTGATGCTCAGCAGGACCATAGCCATTGGAGCGACGTGCATTGCGATAATGTATTGCAGCAAGTCGTCGATGATGCCCGGTTTGAGCATCCGGACAGTGAAGTGAATCTGACACTGGCAGAGGGCTTGCCGGTGGTATTTGGCGATCGAAAACTGCTTAAGTCTGCGTTTGAAAATATCACCCGCAATGCGTTGCTACACACTCAGGAGGGTACCAGTGTTGATCTGTCAGCGCGGATGAAAAATGGCCTGATCCGGATTGTGATCCGGGATCATGGGCCAGGGGTGCCTGACGATAAACTGGAAGATCTTTTGCGCCCGTTTGTTCGGGCTGAGTCTGCGCGGGAGCGACTGGGGCAAGGACATCGCGGTTTTGGTCTGGGCCTCGCTATTGCACATCGGGTGGTGTCGCATCATCGGGGGCAGATTTCATTGCGCAACCATCGTGAGGGTGGCCTGATGGTCACTATTGACCTTCCTCCAGCGGGCTGAAATGGCCTCTTTACGTTGGGTTTACTTCTCTCTGCTGTAATAAATTGTTGAGCTGCCGTTACAATACAAGTCTACAAGAATAAGCAGGTTGTATTGTGCGTTTGATTCCCACTCTGATATTGATGTGTCTTCCGGCGGTCGCTTTGGCAAACCCGCCGCATTCAGGCGCACGCCCGGACATGTCGGTTGAGTGGAGCAACAGCCAGCCAGAACAACGTCAGGCACTGGATAATTTTTATCAGGCGCTGCAACAAATGCCGCCGGGTGCGGGTAATCCCGACATCAACGAGCGACAGCGTCATCTTGAACAGCTGCGTGATATGTCGACGGAGCAGCGTCAGGAGATGTTCCGTAACTTCGTTCAGGATGCTGAGCGTCGCCGCTAAAAATACCTCCCTTAAGAATTGCGTCATTTCGGCAATGGACAAATCCCATCCAGCCGATAAAGTGGTGCCCGTCTAATCTCGGGAAACCAGCATGAAAACACGTATCACTGAACTTTTAGGTATCGAAGCTCCCCTGATCCTTCCGGGGATGAGCTGGATCTCTACTCCTCAGCTTGTTGCTGCCGTATCGAATGCGGGCGGCCTTGGTATTCTTGCCAGTGGGCCTCTGACTCCAGAAGAAACCCGAGCCGCTATTCGTGAAATCCGTGAACTGACGGATAAACCTTTCGGCGTAGGCGTGACTCTGCTCATGCCGGGCGCGAAAGAAAATGCCATGATCGCACTGGAAGAAAAGGTACCTGTTATTAACTTTTCGCTGGGTAAAGGCGATTGGCTGGTTAAAAAAGCTCATGAATACGGTGGCAAAGTGATCGCTACCGTCGTGTCAGAAAAGCACGCATTATCAGCTCAGAGTATCGGTGCGGATGCTCTGCTGGTGACTGGTCATGAAGCCGCTGCCCACGGCGGTGATGTGACATCACTGGTGCTGGTACCCTCTATCGCCAGCAAAGTAGATATTCCTGTCATCGCCACCGGTGGCTTTGCCGATGCCCGTGGCTTAATGGCAGCGCTTTCTCTCGGCGCCGAAGCGGTAGCAATGGGCTCCCGATTTGCGACCAGTGCAGACAGTC
This sequence comes from Thalassolituus sp. UBA3500, assembly GCF_002377545.1. NCBI lineage: Bacteria > Pseudomonadati > Pseudomonadota > Gammaproteobacteria > Oceanospirillales > Oceanospirillaceae > Thalassolituus > Thalassolituus sp. UBA3500. The sequence continues at coordinate 23,731 of NZ_DFQB01000010.1, forward strand.
CGCTGCATAACCATGTTAAAGAGACTGTGATTAAGAAGTCCGAGCAGGAAACTATCTACTCTAAAAACTTTGATGGCCTCTGGGCCCGAGTGATGAAGACGCCGCGCTCAGTCAAAGAAACCAAACGCCCTATGAATCTCATCATGGCAGGTATTGAAGCGACGAAAGCAGCCAAGATCGTTAAACAGCCAGTATGGAAGATCATGCTCGGCATGATGGTGATGCTCGATAAAATCAAGCTGCTCGCATACTTCGGTGCCAGTGTGCCGCGCCTGCAGGCCGCAACAATCAATGGTGATCTTGATAAAGGCGTGCAGTTCATTGGTCAGACTCAGGGTTTGATCGAGGACATACCAACGGTTCAGGAGCTGGTAGATCGTATTCTGGCAGACGCCAAAGCGATGCATGAAAGCAATAACCGCTTCTTTTCCTGATGACGCCATACAGGCTATCTGCGGATAGCCTGTTTTTATTTTTTTATATCCCTCTTTTTCATTTACACCTTCCATGAAATGACCTTCTCGGTTTTTTCTGGCCAATTTCATTCCTAGGTATGAGGCTGTCCGGATAATGCACGAATTCGCGTAGTGCTTTTGTAACCCTGTCTCTATTAATCCTTCTTTGTCCGTATAAAGCATTCTTCAAAAGATAGACATTTGTATACTTGTTCTCGCTCTGGCCATAGCACCACATAAAAATAATAGGGTGAGGAACAGAAAATGAAAAAGTATCTGCTTACGGCAGTGGTTGCGGCCACTATGTCGGCGGAGGTTTCTGCGATGTCGGAAACTGTTGAAACTGGCTATACAGAGACGAAATATCCCATTGTTCTGGCGCATGGTTTGTTTGGGTTTGACGAAATTCTCGGTGTTGATTACTGGAATAGAGTCCCCGAAACTCTGCAAGAAGACGGTGCAGATGTCTACCTGACACAAGTGGCTGCGGCGAACAGTCCTGAAATCAGAGGCGAGCAGTTAATTCCACAAATTGAAGAAATTCTGGCGATTACAGGCGCTGAGAAAGTAAACCTGATCGGACACAGCCACGGTGGTCCGACTACGCGCTATGTTGCCTCTGTGCGCCCCGATTTAGTGGCTTCCGTCACCTCTATTGGTGGTGTGAATAAAGGCACACCGGTTGCAGAAGGTGTAAACGGAATAAGTGGAAGTCCGGAGAATCCCTCTCTCGTAACGAACCTGGGCAATGCTCTGGCCACGGTCATCGACTTTGTTTCTGGCGGTGGATACGAACAGGATCTGGCAGCATCCGTGGGCTCAATGACCTTTGCTGAAGCAGAGCGTTTCAATGAACAGCACCCAGGTGGCGTTCCTGAAACGACATGTGGTGAGGGAGAATACGAATATCAGGGAGTGAGATATTACTCCTGGACCGGATCTCAGGTACTGACCAATGCGCTTGATCCTTTTGACTATGTATCGGCGGCAGCCTCACTCTTCTTCCCGGCAGGCGAAGCAAACGATGGTCTGGTGGGAGCATGCTCTACGAACCTGGGGATGGTTATCCGCAACGATTTCAAAATGAACCATTTTGATGAAGTAAATCAGTTGCTCGGATTACATGGTTTAAATGAAACCGATCCCCTGACTGTTTTTCGTACACACGCTCATCGTTTAAAACGACACGGTCTATAGTCCTGATAAAATAGACCACAATTAAAAAGAGAAATTAAACCGATTCTGATCATTCTTTCTGACAGGCTATTAAAAATTAGCCTGTCTTTCTTCGGTTTTTAATTTTCGATAATAGTCTGTTAAGGGGTATCTCTCACTCTTAGGTATTAGCGCGTCCGGATAATTTACCTCGAATGTAGTTGTTTTGTAACCCTGTCTTTATAAGTACTTTTATGTCCGGATAAAGCATTTTATACAAGATAAACATTTGTATACTTTTTTCGCTCTGGCCAAAGCACCAAATAAAAATAATAGGGTGAGGAACAGGAAATGAAAAAATATCTGCTTACAGCAGTAGCAGCAGCTACTGTGTCTTCACAGGTTATGGCTATGTCCGAAACCTTAGAAACCGGGTATACCGAAACAAAATATCCTATCGTACTTGTTCATGGTTTTCTTGGATTTGATCAGCTGGTCGGTGTTGATTACTGGTATAACATTCCGGAAACACTGCAACAGGATGGCGCAGAAGTATTTGTTGCAACAGTATCAAATACTAACTACCCAGAAGTTCGCGGTGAACAACTAATTGAGCAGGTTGAGGATATTCTGGCTATTACAGGCGCAGAAAAGGTAAATCTGATTGGGCACAGCCATGGTGGTCCTACGACGCGCTACGCTGGGTCAGTGAGACCGGACATTATTGCATCGGTTTCCTCTATTTCTGGCGTCAATAAAGGCACAGTCGTGGCTGATACACTCATGGAATGGTCCGATAACTCTGATGTGTTCGGGACGGCCTTTGATGTATTTATTTCAGGGATTTCTGGGTTTATATCCTTTGCTTCGGGCAGTGATCTTCCACTGGCGCCTGTTGAGTCTGTGCGGTCAATGACAACTGATGCATCGGTTATCTTCAATGCAGCACACCCCGGTGGAATTCCAGAAAGTGATTGCGGCGAGGGGGGCTATGAATATAACGGCGTGCACTACTACTCCTGGGCCGGAGCGAAGCCAGCGACCAATCTCCTGGACCCGCTGGAGCCGATTACTATCGCGTTCTCGCAGTTCTTCCCTGACGGGGTTGCTAACGATGGTTTTGTCGACCCGTGCACGAGTAACCTGGGTATGGTCATCCGCAATGATTTTGCTATGACCCATCTGGATGAGGTGAACCAGATGCTCGGTATTCATGACCTGAGCGAAACCGATCCTTTGACGGTGTTCCGCACGCACGCTAACCGCCTCAAGAACGACGGTCTCTGATATGAAAGTCAGCATAGTCGTTGTCGCTTTAGTGATGTCAGCGGCTGTCGCTGGCTTCTTTTGGCTCCCTCAGGGAGGCGTTGTGATCAGCCAGTCAGAACCCTCTTCGTCGCAATCTATTGACGCCAGAAGACCGATAGCTGACAGCCCGTTACGTTCACGTTTCCTGCAGTCGGCAACATTCAGAGGTGCTACTCCGGATGGACGGCTGCAGGTATTGAATGGAAACCTGTTGGTAAATCGCGATCTCAAACGGTGGATGGATTTCTATCTCAGCTCTGTGGGTGAATTCAGTATTCAGGAAATCACTGAATTTATGGAAGCAGAGATGCGCACTTTGCCAGCGCCTGCTGATCAGCAGGCACTGGACCTTTTACATAAGTATCTTGCGTATCTTGATGATATTTCGCGCTACGATGAAGTCAGCGGAAGAAAAGTGAATGGCGCCGATCTGGATGGTCTGGTCGCGCGTATGGAGTGGTTAGAAGATCTGCGCCGTATCTACTTTGCTGATACTACGATTGCTGCATTTTTCGGCGACGATGAGGCGTTGGATCGCTATTCTCTAGAAAGAATGCGACTTGCTAAGAACGGTGGTGACACGGCGGCACTGGACCAACTGGAAGATACATTGCCACTTCATCTGCGTGTTGCGAGGGAGAAAGCCCGAAGTATCGAAACCTCTCAGAGTTTGCGGGATACCATCGATGACCCTCAGGCACTCTGGGAGGCCAGGAAAGAGCGATTTGGGCAAGCCGCTGCAGACCGGCTGGCAGCTCTGGATGTTGAACGCCAGCAGTGGCATGCCCGACTGTCAGACTACAGAGCCTTTCTGGAACACAATGCAGATAAGAAAAATATTGATGATCTGACTGAGGCCTACCTGACTGAGCATTTTTCTCCTGTTGAGCAGAAGCGTGTCGATGCTGCGTTACAGGCAAGCTCAGATTAGCTTCTGTAGAGCGTAAGTGTTAATCCCCAGCATCAGCAAGAAGTGCCTGTAATGGTTTAAACAGCGACGGTGCTGAGATCAGAATATTGTCACCGCACAGCTGGGGGTTCATTTCTTCATTTAATGCCTGGATATGTCCAAAACAGGCTCCAGCCTCGCGGGCGATCAGTTGCGCTGCGGCAAAGTCCCAGGGTTTGACCGATTCGTAGTAACCATCCAGACGCCCACAAGCTACCCAGCAGATATCCAGTGCTGCAGAACCTAAGCGGCGTATATCTGCGCAGTGCGCCAGAACGTGCTCAAGTCGCCGCATTAATAAAGCGAGGTTATCAATCTCGTATGGGAAACCGGTGGCGATGATTGAGCGGCCAAGATCCGTTTTATCTGAGCAGTGAATCGGTACATCGTTGAGCCGTGCGCCTTTTCCTGCCTGTGCATGGAATGTCTCATTGAGAAATGGATTGTGAACGACACCCACTCGCGCTTTTCCATTGTGATAGTAGGCAATCGAGACAGCGACCTGAGGGTGATTGTGAGCAAAATTAACGGTGCCATCGATCGGGTCGACGATCCATAAGTGTTCCTGTTGGCCTGCCTTTGCCAGCTCATCGGGATTCAGCTCTTCAGACAGAATCTGATGATCCGGGTAGTTACGACGAATCGCGGCTGTAATCAGCTCGTCAGCCGCGACGTCAGCCTGGGTAACCAGTTCGCTGCCATTTTTGTAGGACAACGACAGTGACTTTCTTTGGCTGGCAATCAGGTCGCCTGCCTCTTTAGCTAATCGCAGTGCTAATGTCAGAATATTGGTCTCGTGCATGTTCCAGTCACCACAGGAGTTCAGTGTTTGCGAGTATGCGCTTCGAAAACACGGCTTACCAGAGAGCCGGACCGGGTCGGGAAGGTGAGAGAGTGTTACACTGTATCTTTTTAGCGTCTGAGCAAAGGGTATGACACGAGTACATCTGATCACTGGGTTTCTGGGAGTGGGTAAAACAACTGCCATTCTGGACCTTTTGCAACAGTCCCCCGGTAACGAGAAGTGGGCCGTATTAGTGAATGAATTTGGCGAAGTGGGTGTCGATGGCGCCATCCTCGAAGCCAATGGCGCTGTCGTGCGTGAAGTGCCCGGCGGTTGCCTGTGTTGCGTGTCCGGGCTGCCGTTTCAGATGGGGCTGAATATGTTGCTCGCCAAAGAAAAACCCGACGTTCTGTTAATTGAACCTACCGGCCTGGGGCATCCTCGCAAAGTACTGACCACACTGCGCAGCGATGACTATCGCGATCTGCTGACGGCTGGAGCCAACCTCTGCCTGATCGACCCACGTCATCTGAAGGACTCACGCTACACCGATAATGATACCTTTAACGATCAGATCACACTGGCTGATGTACTGGTCGCCAATAAAACCGATCTTTGCTCCGTTGATGATCTGGCGGCATTCGATGCATTGGCGGCATCAGCAACACCTCCTAAGGCGGAGGTTGTACGCACGCAACAGGGCCGGCTGGAGGCTTCCTTGCTGGAATTGTCCACCAACCCTGAGCGCCTGCAATTGAAAGATCGCGGCCATCATCATCACCACAGTAAAGAGCCGGCTGCGCCGGTTGCCTTGCAGGCCGGTGAGGAGATTCGTCGTCTGGAAAGCCACGGTGAGGGGCACTTTTCCTGCGGCTGGCTGATCTCTGGCGAATGGGTGTTTTCTCTCGATGCGCTGCGCTACTGGTTTGACCAGCTCGATTCGGATGAGGGGAGGGTGGTGCGTGCGAAAGCATTAATCCACACCGAGCAGGGGCATTATGTTCTCAATTGGCGTGATGGTGTACTTTCAGAAATGCCGACCCGCGCGCTGGAAGAAAGTCGGCTGGAAATTATTACCGAAACCACACCAGATGCTGACGCATTGGAAATATCACTGAAAAAGTGTCGGAGCGAACAATGAAATACTGCCCGCAATGCAAAGCTGATATCAATATTCAGGTCATTGATGGTGAAAAGCGACGCGCTTGTGCAGTGCAATGTGGCTTTGTCTTCTGGGATAACCCGACACCCGTGGTGGCAGTCGTAGTCGAAACGCCAGATGGTGTGGTGTTGGCCCACAACAAGCTCTGGCCCGCGGGCAAATATAGTATTATTACCGGCTTTCTGGAGCGTGGAGAAACGCCTGAGATCTGTGCTCTGCGAGAAACCGAAGAAGAACTCGGCTTAAAAGCAACACAGGCTGACTTTATTGGTTTCGAGCTGTTCGATGGCAAAGGTTTTAATGGTCATGAATATAATCAGATCATTATCGGCTTTCATATCTACGCGGAGGGGAATATCGCACTGGATGAGAATGAACTGGATGAATACAAAATCATCCCCGTTGAAAAACTGAAAGGCTGGGGTTCGGCGACCGGAAAAATCGTTCAGCGCTGGCTCGACGGGAAAACCTCTTAAGACATCATTGAGTGCCGGGAAACCTTATAAAAAATACGTTTAATAAACCGTAATAAATACGCCGTAAAACCGTAAGAAAAGTGACCCGGCAATGACATCTGTTTCTGACTGAATACCCGCTGGTTTTTCTACCGGATGGTGATGTAATGAAACGTTCTCTTCTCTGGCTGGCAATGCTCTCTGCGAGTGCTGCGCATGCCGATATTCTGATCAATGAAACCGATGCTGATACCCCCAGCACCGACACGGCTGAATTTATCGAGCTTTATGATGGCGGTCTCGGTGCTCAGTCACTGAATGGCCTGTCATTAGTTCTGTTTAATGGTAACGGTGATGCCAGCTATAAATCCATTTCACTGAATGGCTTTCAGACCAACGCTGATGGGTACTTCGTTGTTTGCGGCGATGATAGCAACGTCAGCAATTGCGACCTGGATCTGTCGCCTGACAGCAATCTGGTTCAGAACGGCGCAGATGCCGTTGCACTGTTTTCCCGCCCGGCGTCAGACTTTCCGAATGGTACCCCTGTAACGACGGACGGCCTGATCGATGCGGTTGTTTACGACACCAATGATAGTGATGACGCTGGCCTGTTACCTCTGCTGAATGCTGGTCAGCCTCAACTGAACGAAGCCATGAGCGGCAATAAAGATCACCATTCGTTGCAACGTTGTTCGGGCGGTGCCCGCGACACCGAAGGCTTTGTTGCTGATCTGCCAACGCCGGGCGAAGCAAATGCCTGTGGCGGCAGTGAGCCTGAGCCAACACTGGGTGCCTGTGGTGATGTCGCTACCCCGATCAGCGCAATTCAGGGATTAATTACAGATATCGCGAACGATGCCAGCCCAATGAATGGCCAGCAGGTCATCGTTGAAGCCATCGTGACTACCGACCTGCAGGGCGGCACTCTGGCGAACGGCGAATATTCTTACCAGTACAGTGGTTTCTGGCTGCAGCAGGCCGACAATGAAACCGATACTGACCCGATGACTTCGGAAGGTGTATTTGTTTACAACTACAGCGAGAACGTCTCTGTTGGTGATCGCGTGCGTTTGCAGGCAACGGTTGGCGAATACAACAACGTAACTCAGTTGAGCAATATTTCTGATATTGCCGTCTGCTCGTCAGGCAATGCATTGCCGGCAGCCATTGAGCTGACTCTGCCGGTGGCTGATCTGGCCGAATTCGAAGCGGTCGAAGGCATGCTGGTAGAAAGCGATCAGTCGCTGCTGATCAGTGACCTGTTTGGTACCGGCTACGGCTTCGGTAATTACGGCCAGTTTGCTGTGTCTTCACGTCTGCATTTTCAGGGTACTGAAATTGCGCTGCCGGGTTCAGCCGAAGCGCTGGCGGCAGAGCCAAACCGGGTGCTGGACACGCTGTTAATTGATGACGGTGTGTCGGCGTCGTATCCGGAATTTATTCCTTTCCCGGATGACTCGGGTTTCTCCGCAGATAACCCGGTACGTATCGGTTATTCCGTTCCTGCGTTCGCTGGTGTGATGAACGCGTTCCGCGATAATTACACGGTTATTCCAGCGGCGATCACCATTGATCCTACACACCCACGCACACTGGTGCCTCAGGTGTCTGACCAGGCGAACCTGGTGGTTGTTGGTATGAATGTTCTTAACTTCTTTAATGGTGATGGCATGGGGGGTGGCTTCCCGACGTCTCGTGGCGCCCCAAGCGCTGACGCGCTTGATATGCAGACCGCGAAGATCGTTGCAGCACTGGATGCCATGAACGCTGATGTGATTGGTTTGATGGAGCTTGAGAACGACGGCTGGGATGCAGAGAGCGCCATCGTTGAACTGACAGAAGCTTTGAACGCTGTGCAGGCGCCGGGTGATGAATATTCTGTGATTAATCCGGGCGGTAATCGTATCGGCACTGATGAAATCGCCGTTGGTCTGATTTATCGCGCTGATCGCGTCACACCGGTGGGTGCAGCGCGTGTCCTTGATTCCAGTAATTCACCACTGGATGAAAATAATATCCCGCTGTTTGATGACACGAAAAACCGCCCTGCATTAATTCAGACCTTTAATGTTGATGGCCAGGAAATCACCTTTGCCGTTAACCACCTGAAGTCAAAAGGGTCTGCGTGTAATGAACCGGACGAAGGGTTGGATGGTCAGGGCAGCTGCAACATTAACCGTACCCGTGCGGCACAGGCCTTAGTTGAATTTCTCGCTGACGATGAGCAGGTGATGATTCTTGGCGACCTGAATGCGTACAGCCAGGAAGATCCGATGCAGGCGTTCTACTCCGCCGGTTTCACCAACCTGAAATACACCGATGCCGCCACCGAAGAGCGGCCATACAGTTATACCTTCTCGGGCCTGCTGGGTTCACTGGATCACGCACTGGCGACTGACGATCTGCTCGCTCAGGTGGTGAGTGTGGATGCGTGGCACATTAACTCGGTTGAAGATTCGCTGGTGGATTACCTGACCGAAGCCAATGGTCAGCCATATCGCTCGGTGGATAGTTACGCAGCGCCGGATGCTTACCGCTCATCGGATCACGATCCGATTGTGGTCGGCCTGATGATCGAAGAGCCAAACGTTGCTCCAGAACAGGTAGCGGATATCCCGGCGATTGAAGTGACTCGCCGTAACCAGAATATTGCTGTCGATCTCAGTGCGTATGTGACTGATGCCGACGGTGATCTTCTGTCTTATCAGGCGGTCACACTGCCGCAAGGCATGACGCTGAGCTCAATGGGTGTGTTGTCAGGTGTGGCTGATCGTGATCTTCTGAATCAGCTGCCTGTGTCGGCAACGGTTGAAGTCAGCGATGGTGGAGAAAGCATTCAGCTGGTCGTAGACATTCGTGACGAGCGCCCGGCCGCGAACTTCTTCAACCGGGTTTATGAATTCTTCCGGTCGATCTTCTCCTGGCTGTTTGGGCGTTAATTTCTGAATAGATCTGGTCTGCTTGTCAGGTCAGGCCAGATCAGACGTTAACGTCGCCTGTGCTGGACTAGGAGGGCCCTAGCAGCACAGGCAGGGCTCCCCGACTGGCGAAGCTACTTAGTAAGGCTTCCCAGTCGGGGCTCAATAATTCATTCCGATATCCTTGAATAAATACGTTCCTTTCTTTCAGGCTGATACCTTTAAAGGCCGTTGTGGTATCCAGCCAATCTTCCTCAATACCAATAATATCCTCCGCTGAAATTAACAGATAAATATCTTTGTACGGGCAGATATTCTGAGCGCTGGCGACTTCTGTGGCATAACAGTCAAAGCAAATATTGGGCAGCGACTCTGCGAGTTGCTCGGTAATGTCAGCAGGACAACCCGCGGTGCAGATCATCGCAGCGCAAGACATGGCACCTGGATTCTTTGGTTTTTCTTGCGTTGGGTACAGAGGGATTCGCTTGCGCATACCGGTTACACCAGATGGTGACTGATAAACTGCATTTCGCGGACAAGGTTACGAAGACTGCGCTCACCACCCGGGCGGGCCTTGTACATATGGCGTAGGGCGAAGAACACCTGATACAGAGCATCGAAGCAGAGGGTGCGCGAGGCTTCTTCGCACTCTGGGTCGAGGCTGATTGAACGTAGCGTTGTGTAGATTCTGCGCAGCCAGCTTTCCTGCAGGCGTGTTAAACCTGAGCTTCCAGCATTGATGGCAAGGTCGAGACCTGTGTCCAGATAATGATCCAACAATTCGCTATTCAATGAACGGTAATTGGTGATACTCAGTTCGAGCACTGTAAATTGATCGTGCCGGGACAAACCTGGGGTAGTATCACAGGGCTTTGGGTCGTCTGGTACAGTTTGCATGGATCGCATTAGCTCTTCCTCCATCGGATAGGAATAAGTTAATGCGAATTATTATCAATTGCAATGCTGTGACTATTGCAAATATTTATCAAAAGTGGCTTTCAGATAGAAAAAGTTACTTTTTATAGGGAAAGCCACATTCGATAGAAAAAGCAAAATTACCAGTTGAAAGGCTTCTCGCCCCGGGCGTTCAGTTTCACCCAGCCTTCTTTTCCTGAGTCGCTTTCTGATTCTTCCCAGCCACTGTCGCTACAGCGGACTTCGGTCTCTAAGGCTTGCCAGGCAGCTCGTGCTGCTTCCAGGTCGGTATTCCACGGCGTATCGTTCTGTTTGAACCAGAGGCTGGAGAAGTTCTTTTCAGCGTTGGCGTTCATATAGATATCCATACCGCCTGAGCGCCAGTGTTGATGAGTGCCAGTGTCCTTTATTGTGTTGATCTCTCCCAGTACTGAACGTAGCCACTCGGTAACTTTGGCTGGGTCGCCTTTCATCAGGTAAATCTCAAGGTCCGGGAAGCGTTCAGTCATTGCGGGTATCCGAAAACAGTCGAAGTAGGGTGAGCATTATATAGGCGCTCAGAGAAATAAGGGCACCGCTTGCTGCGGTCGTCATACCGATCAGCGTTACGACTTCCTGAGTCAGAGATGGCGATATTCGGTTATCAGCAAACAGCATGGCGCCAGAACCGGCAAAAAAAAGCGTAGCGCCTATTGAGAAGCGGGTCAGGTATCGTCTTTCCTTCCCCTGTTTTGAACTGATCCACTCTTTTAATGGCATATGTTGGTGCTGTTCGGGTACTCGCCCGATCCGGTAGGTAAGTCAGGTTAGTAGTGTAGGAGGCTTATCGGGTTGAAGAAAGAGGTACTTAGTTTGGAAAAAGCGGTACTTGGTTTAGAAGAGGACGCAGCTACCGCCAGCGGGCGACAGTGACCCCAGTAGCTGCGCATTCAGGCCACCCTCATAGCCCTTATCTATAGTAGGGCTCGTGGGGGACGCTGGGGATGCGGCAGAGTGTCGCAGTGCGGGATTGAAACCGTCGGGATGATCACATATAATCGCCGCCCTTCGTTTTTCTGTGTCTCGTGATGGCATAGAAATCCGGACTCCTTGCCTTACCGGATGGGCCGGAAGGCTATAAACCCATAAGGAGCTGAAAATGCGTCATTATGAAATCGTTTTCCTGGTTCACCCGGACCAGAGCGAGCAAGTACCTGCGATGGTTGAGCGTTACACCAACACCATCGAATCTACTGGCGGTAAGATCGACCGTTACGAAGACTGGGGCCGTCGTCACCTGGCATACCCAATCAACGACGTGCACAAAGCGCACTACATCCTGATGAACGTTGAGTGTACTCAGGAAGCGCTGGATGAGCTGACTACTAACTTCCGTTACAACGACGCTGTTCTGCGTAACATGGTTATCCGTCGTGACGAAGCTGTGACTGAAATGTCGCCAATCAAAGCGGCAGAAAGCCGTGAAGACCGTCGTCGCGCTGAGCGCAACGAAGCTTCTGAAGCGAAAACCGAACAGTCTGAAGAAAAGGCTGAAAAAGAAGAATCTTCAGCTGAAGACAACGCTGAGTAATAGGAGATCAGATCATGGCTCGTTTTTTCCGTCGTCGTAAGTTCTGCCGTTTCACCGCTGAAGGTGTGACCGAGATTGATTACAAAGATCTGGACACTCTGAAAGGCTACGTTACTGAAACTGGCAAAATCGTACCAAGCCGTATCACCGGTACCCGCGCTAAGTATCAGCGTCAGCTGTCTACAGCAATCAAGCGTGCGCGCTACATTGCTCTGCTGCCATACACTGATCAGCACGACAAATAAGAGATACGGTTAACACTGTATCATTACTAATTTTCGTAGCCCGGCATCCAATGATGTATGTCGGGAGACAAAAAGACACGGTGGCTTCTTAATTCACTAAGCAAGTTACCCTGTAATGAGGAATTATCATGCAAATCATTCTGCTGGAAAAAATCGCAAACCTGGGTTCACTGGGTGATCAGGTAACTGTTCGTCCGGGTTACGCACGTAACTTCCTGTTCCCACAGGGCAAAGCGGTTCCTGCGACTAAAGCAAACGTTGAACAGTTCGAAACCCGTCGCGCTGAACTGGAAGCTCAGGCTGCTGATAAGCTGGCTGCTGCTCAGGCTCGCGCTGAAAGAATCGACGAAATCGAACTGTCTGCTGCTGTTAAAGCAGGCGACGAAGGTAAGCTGTTTGGTTCACTGGGCAACCGTGACATTGCTGACCTCGCGACTGCAGCTGGCGTTGAGCTGGCTAAATCTGAAGTACTGCTGCCAGAAGGCCCAGTACGTCAGGTGGGTGAATACGACATCACTATCCGTCTGCACCCAGAAGTCGAAGCAGTACTGAAACTGCACGTAGTTGCTGAATAAGTAATTACCGCGCAGACGCCGCAATGATGGCTCATTGCGGCAGATTAAGGCACTATTGGTTCCCACTGATAGTGCCTTTATTTTTTGCATTGAAGATATGAACGAAGAATTCGGACAGGATACAGACAGCGTCGGCAGTAGCCGCATGCCACCCCATTCAGTTGAAGCTGAGCAATCAGTCCTTGGTTCACTGATGCTGGACGAGCGCGCCTGGGAGACCGTCTCAGAGACCCTACTGGATACTGACTACTACCGTCATGACCATCGCATCATCTTCCGGGCTATTCAGCACCTGGTTGCTCAGGAACAACCCATTGACGTTGTCACGGTCGCTGAAGAGCTTGAAGAGCGTGGGCAGCTTGAGAAGGCGGGTGGTGCGTCATACCTGAGTCGGCTCGTCGATATGACCCCGTCGATCGATAACTGCGCTGCGTATGCGACCATTGTTGCCGAGCGCTCACAACAGCGCAGCCTGATTGAAGCCGCCAGTGACATCATCGAAAAAGCCTATGAGCCGGGTGGTGATGATGCGCTCACATTGATCTCAGACGCTGAGAAATCGATTGCCACGATCGCAGAGGGTAACCGTAAAGACGGTGGCCCTGAGTTGGTCGCTCCTATTCTTAAGAATACCCTTGAGCAGCTGGATCAGATGTTCAACCAGCCTGAAGGGCTGACGGGGCTGACAACCGGCTTTACCGAGATCGACAACCGGACATCAGGCTTCCAGAAAGCCGACCTGGTGATTGTGGCGGCACGTCCTTCGATGGGTAAAACCACCTACGCTATGAATCTGGTGGAAAATGCCCTGTTGGCTACTAAGCGTCCGTGCCTGGTATTCAGTCTTGAGATGCCGTCAGAATCGATCGTGATGCGTATGCTGTCGTCGATCGGAAAAATCGATCAGACCCGTATCCGCTCGGGCAAGCTGATTGATGAAGATTGGCCCAAGCTTTCAGCCGCGGTCAACATGCTGAAAGATCTGCCGCTTTATATCGATGACACCGCAGCACTTACACCGCAGGAAATGCGAGCGCGGGCGCGCAAAGTGTATCGAGAGAACAATAATGATCTGGCCATGATCATGGTCGACTACCTTCAGTTGATGCGGGTGTCTGGGCCTTCTGAGGGGCGTACCCAGGAAATTTCTGAAATTTCGCGGACGCTGAAGATCATCGCTAAAGAATTTAACTGCCCAATGATTGCTCTGTCGCAGCTTAACCGATCACTGGAGCAGCGTCCGAACAAGCGCCCGGTGAACTCTGACTTGCGTGAATCCGGTGCGATCGAGCAGGACGCCGATATTATTCAGTTTATTTATCGTGATGAGGTCTATAACGAAGACTCACCCGATAAAGGCATTGCTGAAATTATTACCGGTAAGCACCGTAATGGTCCGATTGGTATCGACCGTCTTGCGTTTATCGGTAAATACACCCGATTTGAAAATCTTGCTCATGGCTATGACGGAGATGACGAGTATTAACCCGTCACTTTCATAGTCTTCATCAGTAGGTAGTTTCCATGAAATTTACTCCCGAGCTGGAGATCCCCGGCGGTTGTATCAAACCGCTTCACTACGACGACATAGACGGCTTATTCGAACTGTATAAGCATCCTGAAATTCCTGGGCAGCGTCCACTGCAGGATAAAGAACAACTGAATCGAATGATCGATTACAGTGTTCAGATGGCCGCCACACAGCGTGGAATGATGTGGGCGATTGAAACAGAAGGGCAGATCAAAGGCATGGTCAGTGGATTTGACTGGCAGCCTTCGAATTTGCGAATCGTTATGCGTGTTGATGGCTTGCCGCAGCTGACGGTGGAAGAACGTACTGCGTCGTTAAAAGCTGCGATCAGTTTTCTCAGTACCAAGTACCATGTACGTAACTTCGCTTACCAATGGATTGAAGGTCAGTCTGACGATATTAAAGCGGCGCTCTCGGAGTGTGGCTTTACGCTGGCTGCGCGCTTGCGCGACGGCTGGCGCACAGGGAATACCGAGTTTTCAGATGTTGAGCAATATCATTGGATCTCGAGCGAGAATAAGCCGGTGCCTCGAAAACTGGGTGACGATGACGAATTGGGCCAGAACCTCAATGCGAATAAAAGAGGGGAGTCCTGATGAGCTGGAACTTCGAAACTGAACAATTCCTGATCCGCCTGCCGGTTTCTGATCAGGACGGAGCAGCACTGTTTAAGCTGCTGAGCCAGAGTTCTGCTGCTGCTCATATCCCGCGCCTGCCAATGACGGTAGAGGCTCAGGCACTTGATGAGCTACGCAGAATCGCTATGCGCTTTGAGACACGTGAAGCGGCATTCTGGTTGATTGAGCGCAAGTCTGACGGTGAGGTTGTTGCGCGTATTGGCGTTCAGTACATAAACTGGATGATGCTGAATGCTCAGTTACAGTGGGAGCTGTCGGCAGAGTGTGGCCTTGAAGAACTGCAGGAAGTACTTCCTGTTATCGTGAACTACCTGTCAGACGATCTGCATCTCCACCGTTTAGAAATGCGCTTGAGAACAGGGAGTGATGATCAGAGCAAGCTACTTACAGCGTTAGGCTTTTCACACGAAGGAACTCTACCATCTCAAATGGAGTTTGAAGGTGAAGATATTGACCTCGATGTATACTCTTTGCTTAAAGGTGAGCTGAATATCTAATTTCATGCTCGCTACTAGAATCAAAAAGGCCGCAGATGCGGCCTTTTTTATTTAATGCGGATTTTTGTTGTTCTCGTTGATCGATAAAATAGTATTTTGGTGGGCGAAATTGGCAGTAAACTCACGAATCATTTTCGTGAGAGACCGTCAGCGACACGCTGCCATCAAACCCTTCGGTCAGATGAAAGGTGATCGGCCGGCAGCAGACTTGGCAGTCCTGAATATAGCTTTCCTCATCGACGTCGCTGGGGTCGATAAAAACTGTCTGATATTCACCACAATAAGGGCAGTGGATGCCGTGTTCGTCGAGTAGCATTTCAGAGGTCTGCCATCAGGTTTTTCAAGCGATCTTTTTGCTCATCCCGTGATAAAGGCGTCGTAGTTTCTTCAGGGAGACCGCGTGGAATGTCTATCTCCAGATTTTCACCGTTCTGAATACGATTCAGTAGAAGATCATAGTTACGCTTGAACACTGGAAATACTTTTTCTTCTGGTTCATTGGCGATAAAAAACCAGTCGGTTGAGCGGCCTGCAAAATACACGGCAGGATGACTCCAGTTAAATTCTTTTTTTGGCGATGGCGCCCGGCAGGCTTCTACGTAGGCTGCATGTGGCGATGGCAGGCCCAGCACTTCAGAAATATCACAGCGTGCCAGTACTTCGTGAACGTTTGGGAGCCAGCTATTCTCTTTTACGGCTTTTTCGGCGGCGCGCATGATGACTTCACCGCTATAGTCACCGAGTAGTCGTAACCACAGGCGTTTCGCCATGTTCATGGTGTCGAGGTCGGGAAACGCTTTTAAAAACTGGTTGTGATAATTGAACCGGAATAACTCAAAAATCTGATTGATGGCAGACAGCTGGTCGTCGCTTGGCGCGTTATTTTGCCCAGCTGGTGTCACTGAGTCGGCTGACGCTTGCTTCAGCTGTTGAGTAACCCGGTTGAGTACCTGCTTGCTGTCCATTGTTGGCTCCTGTTGGATTGCCGGAGGATTGAGCGTGTCGCTTCGCCCATTGCTGCTTCACGTATTGTAAGAAGCGGCTGTTCCAACTGTTGTGTACCTGATTCGAATCCCGCCAGTATAAAACAAACTCAGCAACGAGTGCGCTGGCGAAATCTCTGGGAATATGGCCCATGCTCAGAATATCGTAGCAGTCTTCCGCAGGCTGCCAATTACTCTCGATGCGGGTGGGCATCGGTGAATGTTCAACGGCGGCGGTGTAGCGCGCCCATTGCTGGCGTACGTGCTGAATAAATTTGCTGTTCCAGGTTTTGAATACGTCGCCGCGCTCCTGCCAGTAGAGAACAAACTCGGGTACGGCATCTTCAATAAACTGAGGGTCGATACCCGCGCGCTGCAAGATCTGCAATGCATCGCTACTCGGTTGCCAGTCTCCGGTAATGGGCTGGGCTTCTTCCTGAGTTGGCTGAAAGCCGGTGCGCTCCTGCTGACGACGGAAGCGACCAGCGTCATTCTGAGCGTATACCCACTGGTTCTTTATGAAGCGGAAGAAGCGAGTATTCCAGTCATTACGGTTTGAGCCCTGTTCCTGCCCTTGCAGTACAAAGGCATCAAGCTGCGAGAAGGAGAATGCACGGGGGATACCATGCTGCTCCAGTCGTTGCATAGCCTCTTCAGACGGCTGCCATTGCTCAGGCATAGGTGCAGGACGGGCCGGTTGAGGTTTGGCCTGCGCGGGTTGAGGAGCGGGCACAGCTTGCTGCACAGGCGCTTTCGCGCGTTCCGGGTGCTCCTGAGGCACTGGCGCATTGCCAAAGCTGAAGACGATGCCTGCTGCCTGAGTAAATGCAGGGCCATGAAGTTGCAGAAGCCCTTTGGCAGTCAGAGAGTCCATCACCCGCACTATGGTGTTGTCATCCCAGAAGGGCACCTGTCGTCTCAGCGTATCGCTGTTCAGGCGTGCCTGAGGCTGGGTCTGCAGCCGTGCGGCATCGTTCAGAACCGATAACAGAATGGCTTCTTCTAGCCCGATCGTTGCCGCGAGTGTCGCAGAGAGACTGATGGCATGATCGCTGATTAGCGGGTGAACGGGCATGAACGACTTCCGGGGTGTAAGTAAGGCTGACATAATGACACAAGCTTCCCGGTGTTCGCACCGGGCAGAACACAACATTGTACTGATTTTCAGGAATCTTCATACGCCTATGACCCGTCCGACACGTGCCCTGCTGAAATGGTCAAATCTGCGTCACAATTATCGCAAAGCCAGAGAAGTGACATCCCATGAGGTATACGCTGTCATCAAGTCTGATGGCTACGGCCATGGCATGGTGGCATGTGCGAATGCACTGAGTGGTGAAGCAGACGGTTTTGCCGTTGCGTGCGTCGATGAAGCTCTGAAATTACGGGGCGCGGGCATTCGACAGCCAATTCTTGTTCTCGAAGGCGCTTACGATGCCGAAGAGTGGGAGCAGGCGTCAGAGCATCATATTCAACTTGTGGTACATCATCCTCAACAACTGAAAGATCGCGCCGCAGCTGAGCTGTCGGACGAAGTGGCGGTTTGGCTTAAGGTCAGTAGTGGAATGAACCGCCTGGGCGTGAAGCTGGAGGATGCGCCAGAGATGATCGCCCGGATCCGCAATGATCGCGGCCTGATTCTCCGGCATGTTATGAGCCACTTTGCGACGTCAGATGAAGCCGATACCTCATTCTACGAAGAGCAGAAGCGACGCATGACAGATCATGCCTGGCCTGTCTCTCTGAGCCTCAGCAACAGTGCATCCGTTATTCGCGGTGGCGTTACAGGAGAAAAGGTAATGCGACCTGGGATCATGCTCTATGGCAGTTCTCCCTGTGAAGATATTACCGCCCGGGATGCCGGCCTGAAGCCCGTTATGACCTTACAGTCCGCCTTGATCAGTGTGCACGACGTGAAAGCCGGGGACACAGTTGGCTATGGTTGTACCTGGGCAGCCCCCCGCAATAGCCGTATCGGCGTCGTTGCGATTGGCTATGGTGACGGCTATCCGCGTCATGCGCCGACTGGCACGCCCGTGAACGTCGCAGGTAAACTTTGCCAGCTGGTTGGCCGGGTATCCATGGATATGATTACTGTCGATATTACAGATGTACCGGAGGCTCGTATCGGCTCGCCAGTCGAGCTCTGGGGCGAGCTGGTCGATATTGATGAAGTCGCGCGCCTTGCGGGTACTATCAGTTATGAATTGTACTGTCGCCTGACGCAGCGGGTGCCGCGCATTAATCTGCAGTAAACCTCATCGAGTATCAGTGTGTGAGACCTGGAACACACTGATGCACATAAACGGCTGGCCTATTACGGCCAGACCGGGACAAACCTCGCCTGACTTTGCATAATGCTGCCTGATTATTATTCCCTGGTAAGAGAGCGCATCATGCCCTGGCAACCTATCAGTAAAGCGGATCACCGCTGTTTTGGCTGTGGTACAGAAAACCCTCACGGTCTGAATATGAATTTCGAAACGGATGGCGAAAAAGTCAGAACCACTGTGACGATTCCGGAGCATCTTCGTGGGTGGGCAAAACTGGCGCATGGCGGTGTTACCTCAACCATTCTGGATGAGGTCATGGGGTGGGCCAGTATGTATTTTACGAATAAATATCCACTGACCCGCGATCTTAGTGTGACTTTCCGGAAACCAGTGTTTGTTGACCAGACCGTGGTCGCGACGGGATGGATCAAAGAGCAGAAAAATCGCCGGAAATATCTGCTGGTCGGTGAGCTTCACGATGACCAGGGAGAACTACTCGCTACCTCATCATCCGAATTTGCCATGCTCGAGAAAGAGCAGTTTCTGAACCTTGGTCTTGTCGGTGAGGACGACCTTGATGCTATGACCTGCACCTTTTCTTCATCTCATAACTACGGGCATGGTTATTCCGATGACTGACAATACGAAGGTGAAATCTGCCCTGATCGTCGAAGGTGGCGCCATGCGGGGTATTTATAGTGCAGGCGTTCTGGATGAGTTTATAAGAGCCGATTATTACCCGTTCGACTGGTACTTTGGTGTGTCAGCAGGCGCTTCAAATACTGCGGCGTATATCGGTAAGCAATATGGTCGTAATTACAAAGTAATCACGGACTACTGCCGCCGGCCCGAATTTAAAAGCCTGAGACGCTTCCTGCGAGGAGGGCACCTGATTGATATCGAATGGCTCTGGGATATTACCGAACGCGAGTTGGATATTGGTTTGGATGAGATCGATAAACGTAAAGGGCGTTTCCTGGCTGTTGTTACCGACGCTGAAACAGGAAAGGCCGAGTATATAGCGCCTGAGCGTGATGAGTTATTTCAGGCAATCAAATGCTCTGCTGCGATGCCTATCGCGTTTAAGGGGTCTGTTCCTTTCCGAGGGCGGACCTGGCTGGATGGCGGTGTTGCTGATTCGTTACCCGTAAAAGAGGCGTATCGTCGCGGTGCGCGGAAAATTATGGTGATTCGTTCTAACCCCGCGTCGTATCGGAAGCAGGCATATCGCTTCAGACATCTGTTTCCGTACATTCTCCGACAGTATCCCGCGGTGGCCAAGCGGCTTCAGCGTCGTCACCTTGAATACAATGAGGCGCTCGACTTCATCCGTAACCCTCCAGCTGACTGTGAGGTGATTGAGTTATGCCCTCCAGAATCATTTTCTGCAGGTCAGTTCACGACGGATATGCAGGTGCTGGATGAAGCGTATGAGATGGGTAAGGAGGATGGTTTGAGAGTCCTTTCTCAGAACTTGATCTAACGCAACTCAGGGACGCTTCTTTACACACTGCGATCGTAGACGGCAGTATAGTAAGCGTCTGATTCACATCTTGCGGAGCACACAATGTCACGTAAAACACTTGTAACAATTCACCTTTACCTGGCAGCTTTTTTTGCTCCCATTATGTTGATAATGGCGGTATCTGGTGGCCTCTATCTTTCAGGCATCAAAGGGTCTTTTGAAAAGGGCGAGACGATATTTGTGCCCGCGGTTCAGATTGATGCTGATCAGGAAAAAGAGTCGCAGGTTAAGGAAATACTTCAACAGGCGGGACTGGATACCGATTTCGAATATGTCAAAGATCGTGGCAGGTTGATGCAGACCCGCCCTACTAGTCGCGATTACTTTGAGCTGGAGCCGACAGCTGATGGCATGAATATTACGCCGGTCTCGCCCGACCTTGTGGCCTCGCTTATGGAGCTTCACAAAGGCCATGGCCCCGGCTTGTTCCGTATTCTTGAGCAGATCACAGCTTTAGGTCTGATCCTGATTCTGATTTCGGGTCTGATCATTGGTCTGAAATCCCCTCTGCTGAAGAAACCTACTATCGGTCTGACAGCAGCGGGTATCCTGGTCTTTGTTATTCTGGCCGCAGTGCTTTAAGAACACGCGGTCATGGTAGAAATAAAAAAGGGCGCTCAGCGCCCTTTTTTATTTGGGTGATTTCTTGCTCACTCAATCGACTTGATTGGTTTGGCGAATCAGGAAACCCTCAGGCCAGTACGCTACTTGCCTGGGTCTGTAGCCCTTTTTCAATTTCCGCGTACGACTTTTTACACCAAACGCGGGTGCGCTGACGCTCCATCAGTGAGAGAGTGCCTTCTGCGCGCTCAGTCAGGTTGCCAGCGGCCCAGAAGTTGAGGGATAGCTTGTCGATTTTTCGCATGGTGCCATCGTGCAGCTCATTAATGGCGATGGATGCTTTGGGGGTAATTCCCGCGTCAGCGATTGTCTTCTCAAGGCTACTGAAATCGCCACCACGGCCATAGTTCTTCACCAATACACACGGCAGCTCATCCTGATAGCGATCAAGGAAAGCCGCAGCCAGTCGCGCTGAGTCCATACCATCATCGACCACGTACCAGAAGTAGCACTTCACACCGGTTTCTTCACACAGAGCGCTGACATCGTTGTCTTCCATCCAGCGCTTCAGAAAACGCTCACTCTGAGCGGGCAGGTCAACAACAACATTAACGTCGTTCTCCAGTGCCGTCTCAATAATACGATCGGCACTTTCGAACTTATCCAGGTTTACAGGTTGAGTGAACTCAGGGTAAAAGCGGGTCAGGGTGTCGTGTGACTGGTCGGCATCGAAACCTGCGTAGTGCATGTTGTGATCAAGAAAGTACTGCGACAGCAGACGGGAAAATACGGATTTACCGACACCGCCTTTTTCGCCACCGATAAAGTGGATTGTGCTCATAGTGTATCCCTGCGATGCCTGCATAAGCAGCAGGCTGAAAATGTAAGAAGATCGACTAAGCTAGCACAAACTGGGTGTCGGAATTATTTCAATTGTCACCTTTGACGTCGATCACCTGAGCGATTTCCGATCATGAGGCTGGGTAAAATCCAGCCCAGGACCCAGCGGCACGATGCGCGTCGGGTTGATCATATCGTGGCTGTAATAGTAGTGGCGCTTGATGTGGGAGAAGTCGACCGTCTCCGCAACGCCCGGATGCTGATACAGATCGCGCACGTAGCCACTGATCGCCGGGTAATCTTCGATGCGGCGCAGATTGCATTTGAAGTGACCGAAGTACACGGGATCGAAGCGGATCAGCGTTGTGAACAGGCGCCAGTCAGCCTCTGTCAGGACACTTTGGTCTCCATCTCTGACCAGGTAACGCTGCTCCGTCAGTCGTTCCTCTAGCCAGTCCAGTGAGTCAAATAATTCGCCGAAGGCAGCTTCATACTTCTCTGCTTTAGTAGCGAAACCGGCTTTGTACACACCATTATTGACCGTGTGATAGACGCGCTCATTCACCTCGTCTATTTGAAACCGGAGTTCTTCCGGATAAAAATCCTGAGTGTCGCCAGTGAGATCATTAAACGCTGAGTTCAGCATACGGATAATTTCAGCAGATTCGTTGCTGACGATACATTCCTGCTGTTTATCCCAGAGCACAGGAACCGTAACCCGCCCCGTGTAATCGGATTTATTGCGGGTATATATCTGGTGCATAAAGTCGCTGTGGTAAAGCGGGTCGCCAGAACTGCCTGCCTCGGTATTGAAGGTCCAGCCGTGATCCAGCATATCGGGAGAAACGACAGATACACCAATATGCCCAGCAAGTCCTTTCAGCTGACGAAATATTAGGGTGCGATGTGCCCAAGGGCAGGCGAGAGAGACATACAGGTGATAGCGGCCGGACTCGGCCTTGAAACCGGCATTACCGGAAGGGCCAGCGCTGCCGTCTGCCGTTACCCAGCTTCGCAGTTGCGCGTCTTCGCGTTCGAACGCACCGTCTGACTTATCGGTGTCGTACCATTTGTCGTGCCACTCACCTTTTACCAGCAGTCCCATCTGAGCCTCTCTTGGTCATCATCTTCTGTTCAGATTAGCAGCGGACAGCACGGGTAAAAACCGGGATTCTGGAACAATAGGTTGCAGGCGCGGGCGGAACCGGTAGCTCAGGTGCCGCAGAAGGTCCTGAACACCTGCTCTGCTGGCAATGGGGGCGCTTCATATGCAGCGTATTCGGCATGCTGCTCGTAGGGTGACTTCAGCGCAGCCAGTAAAGCGTCAAACGGAGTGTAGTCCCCTTCTTCCGCCGCTGAGATCACCGCTTGCACCTGATGGTTGCGGGGGATGATGCCAGGGTTATTCTGTTTCATTCGCTCTTCAGCCGCTTTCAGCTCATCGCGTTCGCTCAGTCGTGCCTGCCATTTGCTAATCCACTCTGACAGACGCTGCTTGATATCATCCGTTGAGCGGGCATCAGGCGAATCAAATAGGGTAAACAGAGCGCCGGTATCAATATCCGAGTCTGTACAGTCACTCAGTCGTCGGAAAAACAAAGTAAAGTCGAGATGGCTTTCATCAAGAAGGTCGAGCAGTGATTCGAAAAACTCCCGGTCGCCAGTCTCGACTGAGCTGAAGCCAAGCTTCTTCGCCATGCCCGATTCCCAGGCATCTTGATGCATCTGGACATAGTCATTGAGAATCTGAGTGGCGTCATCAATCGCCTGTTTCTCCGCAGCTTCGCTGTCTGTGTCATTCATAAACAAAGGCAGCATAGCTTCCGCCAGACGGGTCAGGTTCCACTGGCCAATAGCAGGCTGGTTGATGTAAGCGTATCGCCCTTGTTGATCGATCGAGCTAAAGACTTTTTTACGATTAAAGGCATCAATAAATGCACAGGGGCCGTAATCAATGGTCTCGCCGCTGATGGTCATATTGTCGGTGTTCATCACGCCATGAATAAATCCAAGGTTCATCCATGATGCAATTAATTCTGCCTGTTTTTTAACGATATTTTTAAACAGTGATAAATAAATATTCTCGCTTTCAGGACTATTTTTAAGCTTGGGGAAATGCCGGTCAATCACGTGGTCTGCCAGTGCTTTCAGGGCGACATGATCTCTGCGCATCGCAAAATATTGAAACGTCCCGACACGGATATGGCTGGAGGCAACACGGGTGAATACGGCGCCCGGTTCACGCTGTTGGCGGATCACATGTTCGCCCGAGCTGACCACAGCGAGTGCCCGGGTGGTCGCAATACCTAAGGCATGCATGGCCTCGCACAGGATGTACTCGCGCAGCGCAGGCCCGAGAGGGCTGCGACCGTCTCCACCGCGCGAAAAGGGGGTGCGCCCAGATCCTTTGAGTTGGATATCTTTCAGCTTTGCGTCGCTATCATAGAGGTCGCCCAGCAGGATGGCGCGGCCATCGCCAAGTTGTGGATTCAGGTTGCCGAACTGATGCCCCGAATACGCCATCGCCAGTGGATCGGCATTGTGTGGCACCAGATTACCGGAAAAGACCTGAGCGAGTTCTTCATCATCGGCATCGCTGAATTCGATATTTAATTCGGTCGCCAAAGACGTATTGAAACGAATCAGTGTCGGAGTTTTTACCGGCGTCGGCATCACCCGCTCAAAACATTGTACAGGGAGTTGCGCGTAGATATTTTCGAACGGAAAGACGACGGGCATAACAGTGCAACCAATAATAACCGAGTGTGTTGATAGGGTATTATTGATTGCGGCTTATGTATACCTCAAGCCTCTGGTTTACAGAGCCTGAAATCAGGCGCCGAATGGCGGGACGCCAATGAGTACCGCGTGCGCCCAGAAAGCGAAGCCAGCCCAGGCGCCAAGAGAGACAACGAGGGTTATCCCATCGCGCATCAGCCCCTTATACTCACGCACGTTGCCGGCAGCCTTATCCCGACGACGTGATACAGCAAAGCCGGCGATACCCCAGATCAGGAAGGTACCGAACAGCAGGACGTCGTGCAGGCCGCCGTTGGCGATAATGTGGGCAAATGCCCAGAGCTTGATGCCCAGATACATCGGGTGGCCTGTTGCTACCTGAAGACGGTTTCCCGGAATCTGGCTGGCAAAGAGCAGTAAGAAGGCAGGTAAGGTCAGCAACGCTGCAATATGACGCGTCCAGACCGGTGGTTGCCAGAGGTAAACGCCCTCGGCACGGGCGTCGCCGTATCCGTAGACGAGGCACACCAGACCCACGATGGCGAAGAGAGAGTACAGGCCTTTCCAGGGTAAGAGGCCGACTTTTTCGACCATGGAATTGCGCCATTGGTTGGCAAACAGGTTGACTGAATGACCACCGACAAATAGCACAAGGCCGAGAATCAGAAGTTCCATAATTATCCCCGGAAACGCGTAATGAAAGTCTGTAGAACACTACGTGATCAGAGTGGGGCAATCAATAAAGAAATCGGAACTGATTGTTCTGAAAGCAATAAAAAGAGCACCCGCGAACGGGTGCTTAAAAAGGGCCTTAATGATGCCGGGTCTCCCAACAAACCGACATCAGCCCAGGAGGAGAAATGCAGCGCATTTCATACCAGAGGAGAGGTGAGAGAGCGTTGTTTAAAAGAAACCCAGTGGGCTGGTGGCGTAGCTGACCAGCAGGTTCTTGGTCTGTTGATAATGCTCCAGTGCCACTTTGTGGGTTTCACGACCAATACCGGATTTCTTGTAGCCACCGAACGCGGCGTGTGCCGGGTAAGCGTGATAACAGTTAGTCCAGACGCGGCCTGCCTGAATGCCACGACCCATGCGATAAGCGCGATTCATGTCACGGGTCCAGACACCCGCACCCAAGCCAAACTCAGTATCGTTAGCGATTTCCAGCGCCTCGGCTTCGTCTTTGAAGGTCGTTACGCTGATCACCGGGCCAAAGATTTCTTCCTGGAATACGCGCATTTTGTTGTGGCCTTTGAAAACGGTCGGCTGGATGTAGTAGCCGGTCTTGAGGTCGCCTTCGAGTTTCTCTGGCGCGCCACCGATCAGGACTTCAGCGCCTTCCTGTTTACCGATTTCAATGTACTTCATGATGCGCTCGTACTGTTCCTGCGAGGCCTGAGCACCGACCTGAACGTCCGTATCCAGTGGATTACCGCGCTTGATGGTCTGAGCACGCTCAACGACCTTGGCGATAAATTCGTCGTAAATACTTTCCTGAATCAGAGCGCGGGATGGGCAGGTACAGACTTCGCCCTGGTTAAAGAAGGCGAGCACGGTGCCTTCGACGGCTTTGCTCAGGTAGTCGTCTTCCATCTGCATCACGTCTTCGAAATAGACGTTCGGCGACTTGCCACCCAGCTCAACGGTGCTTGGGATCAGAGTTTCTGCTGCGCAGCGCAGGATGTGCTGGCCAACCGGAGTCGAGCCGGTAAAGGCGAGCTTAGCGATACGGTCGCTGGTGGCCAGTGCCTGACCGGCTTCTTCACCGACACCATTAACAATATTGAGAACACCCGGTGGCAGCAGGTCACCGACCAGTTCCATTAGCACAAGAATGGACGCCGGGGTTTGTTCAGCAGGCTTCAGAACTACGCAGTTTCCGGCAGCCAGCGCTGGGCCCAGTTTCCACGCGGCCATCAATAGCGGGAAGTTCCACGGAATAATCTGGCCAACGACGCCCAGAGGTTCATGAACGTGGTACGACACAGTGGTCTCGTCCAGTTCAGCCATACTGCCTTCCTGTGAACGCAGGCAGCCGGCGAAGTAACGGAAGTGGTCGATGGCCAGAGGAATATCTGCTGCCAGAGTTTCGCGCACGGCTTTACCGTTATCCCAGGTCTCGGCAACGGCCAGCATTTCGAGGTTTGCTTCCATTCTGTCTGCAATTTTGAGAAGAATGTTTGAGCGCTCCTGCACTGAGGTTTTGCCCCATGCAGCCGCTGCAGCGTGTGCGGCATCGAGTGCTTTATTGATATCGTCGGCGTCAGAGCGGGCAACGCGGCAGAACACTTCGCCGTTTACCGGGCTGACATTGTCCATATAGTTGCCATTAACCGGAGCAACGAACTCACCGTTGATGTAGTTACCGTACTGTTCTTTATAGGATACGACAGCGCCCGGCTGTCCTGGGTTTGCATAGATCATGGTGTTATCTCCGTTGTTATTCTTACCGGTCCTTTCAGGTCTTCGACTAAAGTATTAGTCGGCCCAATCTGCCGGCGTTTTCTGTTGTGTGACTCCAGAGTATGTGGTCTATTGGGGTGATGACTTGCACGACAGTCCGCAAGAATGTTCTCTGAGTCCCGCTGGTGTCAGGATGTGTAACTGGCCCGCAATTACACACGAGAGCGGACTGGCAGACAGAGGCTTTTTCTTAGAACGACTCTATGTAACGACGACGGCGCATTTCTTATGACTACAGAACATCGACCGGGCAGTATGGCTGCACTCGCAGGTGCTCATCGCCAGAAAGTCGTCCCCAGCGAATTAATAGAAAACCGTACGGTATATGCCAGCCAGTTAGCCGAGTTATCTGTGTATGACACTTATGAACAGGCCGATCGTATCCGTCTGGATGCTGGTGAGTTGTTGTACTGCGGCATGATGACCGGCCGGAAAGTCATGCACGGTATGGATGGCTTTTCGACAGAATTTCTTCCCCACGAGTCCTTCGTTGTTGCGCCCGGTGAATATGTTGAAATCGACTTTCCCGAAGCCACGTTAGACACCCCCACCACCTGTATGACGCTGGAAATACCCCGTGAGACTCTGCTGAAAGTCTGCGATCAGCTGAATACTGTCAGCGAGCGACCGAAAGATCTGGGTGAGTGGGAAGTCGAGACACGTCAGTGGCATCTCGCTCACACCGATGCTACTCAGCAGCTACTAGAGCGTATCGTCGCCAGCCACGTACAGAAAGAAGACGATTGTGACCTGGTATTGAACTTCGGAGTAAATGAGCTGGTAGCGCGGATGCTACGTCAGCAGGGGCGGGATTTCTTACTGCGTTGTGTGCAACAGAACCCGACCCAGTCGGGCCTGACGAATGCCGTGGCTTATATTGAAGAGAATCTTGCACAGTCGGTGGATATTGATCAGCTTGCGCGTGTTGCCTGTATGTCGCGCACCAAGCTTTTTCAGCAATTTAAAAACAGCCTCGGGTGTAGCCCAGCCCAATACCAGCAGCAGCGTCGCTTAGAACATGCCTGCAAACTTATCCGCAGCGGAAAAAGTATTACCAGTACCTGTTATGAACTCGGGTTTTCTAATCCAAGTCATTTTTCCCGTCGCTTCCATCAGCAGTACGGCATGACGCCGAGAGAATTTGCGTCGCGTTAATTTTTTGGTTTTTATTAATTTTAATTTTTTATTTTCTTTTAAAAATAACGACGCGCTTTTCATCCTTACAAATGCAGGATAAACCAAACCTATCTTCGATGTAATTGATCGTTTTTTCGTGCATAAAAATTACATGGGTCGGATCACGGTTGTAATGCCAGTGCATGAATTTTTCGGCATTGCTCCAGCGACTTGTCATTAAAGCCAGAAGGCCTCCCGGCTTTAACATTGATACTAATTTTTTAAGTTCATCTTCCGGGTGATGAAAGTGCTCAAAGCATTCAGTGGCTGTGATGACATCGTACGGCGGGGACAATGCCTTCGGAAAGAAAAACGGGTCATAGTTATCACAGTGGATGCCGTTCTGCTCAAGCAACACAGAAAGGGTGGGGCCCGGACCACAACCATAGTCCAGCGCTATTGTCTTTTCTTTCTGCTCGATGAGATCTAATAACGGCGCCAGCAGAATATTCAGAAACCCGACATAGCCTTCGTCATCTATGCTGTTCTCGTGGGTTGCATAGTATGCTTTCTCTTCATCTGCACTCAGGTAGTCGTCGGGATGCATATACGCCAGATAACACTGCCCGCAGGCGAGATAACGACGCGGCATGGCGCTGTCGAGAACCGAAATCTGCTCTGTTTCGTGGCACAAAGGGCAGGGGGGATAAGTCATGTCGGGTATTCCGGTGTGTGCATTTTGCCTACGGCGACCAATTCCGCGACAATAGAGTGCATAGTATCCAGCTTCTGAGAAGCCCGGCAATCATGAGACAGTAATGAGGCGCACAAACCCATGACAACCCGTATCGCCATCAACGGTTTTGGACGTATCGGCCGCTGTGTGCTGCGTGCGCTTTATGAAAACGGTTACCGGCAGGACATCGAAGTGGTCGCGATCAACGAGCTGGCAGACATTGAGTCGCTGAGCTACATGCTGCGTTACGACAGTACGCACGGTCGCTTCAATGGCACCGTCAGCATCGCTGATCAGCAGCACCTGATGGTCAACGGCGATCGTATCTGTGTTCGTCATATCAGTGATCCGGCAGAACTGGATTGGGCTGCGCTGGACGTGGACCTGGTACTGGAATGCAGCGGCCAGATCCGCTCACGCGAAGATGCCGAGCTGCACCTCAGCCGCGGTGCGAAGAAAGTACTGATTTCGAACCCGGCAGACAGCGCAGTCGATAACACCATCATTTATGGTCACAACCATGACTCACTGGCGGCGGATCAGCGCATTGTTTCTAACGGTTCCTGCTCGACCAATGCTCTGATTCCGGTACTGACATTGATTGATCAGGCCTATGGCATTGAAGCCGGGGTCACGACCACCATCCACTCCGCGATGAATGATCAGCCAGTGATTGATGCCTACCACTCAGACCTGCGTCGTACCCGATCATCTGTGCAGAGCATTATTCCTGTCGATACCGGGTTACCCGCGGGGATCGAGCGCCTGATGCCGCAACTGGCCGGCAAAATAGAGAGCCTGCACGTGCGTGTGCCTACCATCAATGTCTCGGCGTTGGATATCACGTTGCAACTCAACAAAGCGACAGATACCGAAGCGGTGAATCAGTTACTGGCAACGGCGGCTAACCAGAGTTTCGACGGGATTCTTGGCCTGACCCGCGAAGCCCACGCCTCTATCGATTTTAATCATGATCCGCGTTCCGCCATTGTGGATGCGACTCAGACCCGGGTCAGCGGCGGACGCTTGCTCAAACTGTTGGTCTGGTTTGATAACGAGTGGGGCTTTGCTAACCGTATGTTGGATACGGCCAGTGAGATGATTGTGATCAAGGCCTGATTAAGCGCTTTTCTCTTCCCCAAACTGTAACTCGGCCAACCGCTTATACAAGGGCGAGCGTTCAAGCAGTTCATCGTGCGTGCCGACAGCCACTATACGCCCCTGGTCCATCACAACGATGCGGTCGACGTGTTTGATGGTCGACAGACGATGCGCGATCACAAAGCTGGTGCGGTTCTGCATCAGTTTATCTAACGCCTGTTGCACAAGGTATTCGCTCTGGGCGTCTAAGGCGCTGGTGGCTTCATCAAGCAGAAGGATTTTCGGATCGTGCAGAATCGCTCGGGCGATGGCCAAGCGTTGCTTCTGACCACCCGATAGTTTCACGCCGCCTTCTCCCAGATACGACTCGTATTGTTCCGGCAGCTGCTGAATAAATTCATCGGCATGCGCCGCTTTGGCGGCAGCGAGAATATCCGCATCGGAGGCGTCAGGTCGGCCGTAGCGCAGGTTTTCCAGCACGTTAGTGCTGAACAGCACCGGCTGTTGAGGCACCAGAGCAAACTGGCTGCGCAGGCTCTGTAACTGCCATTCAGGTAATGGTGTGCCTTCCACCAGAATTTGCCCATGTTGCGGATCACGAAAGCGCAGCAGCATATCGAACAGGGTGGATTTGCCTGCCCCGGATGGCCCGACCAAGGCAATGCGCTCGCCAGCGCGTACCTCGAGATTGAGTTCTGTTAAGGCTGCTTTGTCTTGCCGCGAAGGGTAGTGGTAACTGACCTCTTGAAATGCAATCTGAGTCTCGCTGTGCTTTACGGCAGGAGTCACATTGTCGGCGGGTGATCGTATATCAGACTCCGCAGCCATCAGTTCACGAATACGCTCTGCTGCGCCCGCCGCGCGTTGAACTTCTCCGTAGACTTCGGTCACCGCGGCCAGCGAGCCGCCGACCATGATGGCGTAAAACACAAAGGCGGCCAGATCGCCGCCACTGAGACTGCCGGTAATCACATCGTGACCACCGACATACAGCATGCCCGCAACGGACCCCATCACGAGAACCATAACCAGAGCAATCATCAGGGCGCGCTGTTTAATCCGCAGTAAGGCGACATCAAAGGCAGATTCCGCCGCGTCGCCAAATTGTTTATTCACACTGTCTTCACGGGTAAAGGCCTGCACGACTTTGATGTGTTGCAGACTTTCGCCTGCCCAGGCGCCGACGCTGGCGACTTTGTCCTGGCTTTCGCGTGAGAGTTTTTTCACTTTTCGACCGAAAAACACCATGGGAAATACCACCAGAGGCACCGCCACTAAAACGATCAGGCTGAGTTTGAGGTTGGTGATAAACATCAGGGTAATGCCGCCCACGAACGTGAGGGCATTACGCAGAGCAAAGGAAAACGACGAGCCAATTACAGTTTGCAGAAGGGTGGTGTCTGTAGTGATCCGGCTCTGGATTTCGCCGGAAAGATTATCCTCGAAGAAGGAGGGAGGCAGTGTGACTAAGTGTCGGTAGAGCGTTTTACGGATATCAGCGACTACCCGCTCACCCAGCCACGAGACCATATAAAACCGGAAGTAAGCCCCGACGGATACTGCAACCACCAATATGGCGAAAAAGATCACCGCGTCTTTCAGGCCTTCGACTGAACTGGCCGCGAACCCCTGATCGATCATCAGACGCACGCCCTGACCAAGGCTGAGCGTCAGGCCTGCCGTAGTCACCAGCGCGATCACTGCAATGGTTAAACGCAGTTTGTAAGGGCGGATAAATTGCCAGAGCCAGCACAGCATCAGAAAGCCTTTGAACCGTAATTACATGGAAGGCTAAGCAGGCTATCGGCACTTACCGAGGTAAACAAGGTAAAGGTCAGTTCTGGGCGGTGATTGTCATGTGTGGGCCGATGAAACGCACTGTTCATGCTGGTATACTCCGCGCGATTTCTAACCAACTTATTGGCATCGCTCCGCTTTGACCGCCGCGCGGTGTCTGTTTGAAGTGGGGTAGTGCGGAGTCAGGCTGAGCGTCTGTCGCATGGACGCGACAGCCGAGCGTACAGGGATGTATCCACCGCGTCTCAGCATGGCTATGCACTATCACGCTGAAGAATTTAAAAGACTCCATTATCTGGGACATGACTATGACTGTTTTGAAAATGACCGACCTGGACCTGAAAGGAAAACGGGTTCTGATCCGCGAAGACCTGAACGTGCCGGTAAAAGACGGCAAGGTGACTTCTGATGTGCGTATCCGCGCGTCACTGCCAACCATTCAGCACGCGCTTGAAGCCGGTGCCAAAGTCATTGTGATGTCTCACCTCGGTCGTCCGACCGAAGGCGAATACGCCGAAGAGTTCTCCATGCAGCCTGTGGCTGATCACCTCGCTGGCCTGCTGGGCCGCGACGTAAACGTTGTTAAAGACTTCCGCGCTGGTATCGAACTGGCCGACGGTGAACTGGCACTGCTCGACAACGTGCGCTTTAACAAAGGCGAAAAGAAGGACGAAGATGAACTGGCCAAAGCCTACGCCGAACTGTGCGACATCTTCGTCATGGACGCCTTCGGTACCGCGCACCGTGCTCAGGCGTCAACTCACGGTGTGGCTAAGTTCGCACCGGTTGCCTGTGCAGGTCCTCTGCTGGCGGCAGAGCTCGACGCACTCGGCAAAGCACTTGATAAGCCAGCACGTCCGCTGGTCGCCATCGTGGGTGGTTCTAAAGTGTCGACCAAGCTTGAAGTACTCGAAAGCCTGTCTGACATCTGTGACCAGATCATCGTGGGTGGTGGTATCGCTAACACTTTCTTAGCGGCAGCAGGCAAGCCTGTTGGTAAGTCACTGTACGAAGAAGACCTGATTCCAGCGGCGAAAAAGCTGATGGAAAAAGTGTCTATCCCAGTACCAACCGACGTAGTGTGCGGTAAAGAATTCTCTGAAACTGCCGTGGCGACTCTGAAGTCTGCAGATGAAGTAGAAGCCGACGACATGATCTTCGACATCGGCCCGGATTCAGCCAAAGCACTGGCCGAGCAACTGAAAGAAGCCAAAACCATCATCTGGAATGGCCCGGTCGGTGTGTTCGAATTCGATCAGTTCGGCGAAGGCACCAAAGCACTGTCACTGGCGATCGCTGCGTCTGATTCTTTCTCCATCGCAGGTGGCGGTGACACCCTGGCAGCCGTAGATAAGTACAACATCGCAGAGCAGGTGTCTTACATCTCTACCGGTGGCGGTGCATTCCTTGAATTCGTAGAAGGCAAAGTACTGCCAGCGGTTGCGATTCTGGAAGAGCGTGCGAAGTGAAAACGCTCTTGTTGAGTGCTGTGTGCCTGCTTACAGCTTGCGCACAGCACACAATTGACGCAGATTCTGCGGTCCAGCAATCGGTGGATCAGCAGAACAGACATTTTGAGACGATGGGCGTGCCGAGGAATCACCAGCCTCAACCGCAAGCACCGTTCTACTAGGCGTTAGCCGAAAGAAAAGGTTTAGCTTAGAAAGATTGTCTCCATTTAAACCCCAGCAATGCTGGGTTTTTTTGTATTGACCACCTTGCCGCCCGACATTCTCCCCTTGAGGTTTCTATCCCTCCCTTTAATCGCTAGAATACCCGGATATTTTTTAGTCCCCATTTTATAGACCCATTGAAGGTATTCACATGGCATTGATCAGCATGCGTCAGATGCTGGACCACGCAGCCGAGTTCGGCTACGGCGTACCAGCGTTCAACGTAAACAACCTCGAACAGATGCGCGCCATCATGGAAGCGGCAGACAAAACGGATTCTCCTGTGATCGTGCAGGCTTCTGCAGGTGCTCGTAAGTACGCGGGTGCGCCGTTTCTGCGTCACCTGATTCTGGCTGCCATCGAAGAATTTCCGCATATCCCGGTGTGCATGCACCAGGATCACGGTACGTCTCCGGCGGTATGTCAGCGTTCTATCCAGCTTGGCTTCAGTTCGGTGATGATGGATGGCTCTCTGGGCGAAGACGGCAAAACCCCGACCGACTATGAGTACAACGTTGATGTGACTCGTCGCACCGTTGAAATGGCGCACGCCTGTGGTGTGTCGGTAGAAGGTGAGTTGGGTTGTCTGGGTTCTCTTGAAACCGGTCAGGCGGGTGAAGAAGACGGTATTGGTGCAGAAGGCACCCTGTCTCACGATCAGATGTTGACCGACCCTGAAGAAGCGGCTGACTTCGTGCGCAAGACTCAGGTAGATGCCCTGGCGATTGCTTGTGGTACCTCACATGGCGCGTACAAGTTTACTCGTCCGCCTACAGACGACATTCTTGCCATCGACCGTATCAAAGAGATCCATAAGCGTATCCCGGATACTCACCTGGTAATGCACGGTTCGTCTTCTGTACCTCAGGAGTGGCTGGCAATCATCAACGAGTTCGGTGGTGAAATCCCTGAAACTTACGGTGTGCCGGTTGAGCAGATCGTTGAGGGCATCAAGTACGGCGTGCGCAAAGTAAACATCGATACTGACTTGCGTCTGGCATCTACCGGTGCGATTCGTCGCTTCCTGGCAGCGAACCCAGCTGAGTTTGATCCGCGTAAGTACTTCAAAGAGTCTGTCACTGCGATGAAGGATATTTGTATCGCTCGTTATGAAGCGTTCGGTACGGCGGGCAACGCCTCTAAGATCAAAGCGATCTCTCTCGACGATATGTTCGAGAAGTACCAGAGCGGTGCTCTTGATCCAAAAATCAGCTGATCTGTCGATCTTGCTGGTAGTTAAAAAGGCGCTTCGGCGCCTTTTTTCTTGTCTGTTATTCCTGCATTATCTAAATATAACTGAGAAGGAATGATATGAGCTGGTTAGAACATAAAATACCGCCACCTGTGGTTGGTGCGCTTTGTGGGTTACTCATGTGGGGAATCAGTACACAGACTGTGGCAATCAATTGGTGGGGATTCACCGCGCAGGCTATCACTGGGCTGCTTGTATTGTTGGGGCTGTTTCTGGATTCCGGTGGACTTCTCTCGTTTATCCGCAGTAAGACCACAATCAACCCAGTAAAAATCGAAAACGCATCAGCGTTGGTCACAGGCGGGGTTTATCGATTCACCCGTAATCCGATGTATCTGGGGATGGCTCTTCTGCTGACTGCACTCGCTGTTTGGCTACAAACCCCGCTGGCATTTGTTGGCCCCGTGTTATTTGTGGGATACATCACTCGCTTTCAGATCATCCCTGAAGAGCGTGCACTGCAGAAGCTCTTCGGGCAGGAGTACCTTGATTACTCGCAACGGGTGAGACGTTGGCTGTAGCGTGTATTGGTAAAAGGTCTTAGGCAGCGCGGAAACACATTTCGGAATTCCGGCATATACTGTAGGGGTTTTCCTTTCGGGCCTTTTGTATGTCTGATTATTCCGATGCTCTCGACCAGCTGGCTTTGGCCTTCGACCCTGTCGCTGTGCTGGCAGGGCACAAGCCGCTAGAGCAAACCTTGCTGGGCTTGCTTTATGCTGCCCGCACGAAGCTGAGGATGGAGGTTGGGTTCATATCCCGTTTTGATGGTGATATGCGCACTTTTTACTTGGTTGACTCGGCGCCCGGGGTCAACATTGTCCAGTCTGGCGGATCAGAGTACCGGGGTGAAAGTCTGTGCCAGCGCGTTGTCGATGGCCGGGCTTCGCAGTTGATCGCAAATGCTCAAACGGTTGCCGGTGCCAATGATCTCACCGCTGTGAAACTGGTGCCTGTTGGGGCTCATATCAGCGTTCCGATTGTATTTTCTGATGGCACTGTTTTTGGGACCTTTTGTGTCTTCAGTCGTTATGCCATCCCTGAGCTCAATCATCGAAGTCTGGCTATGTGTCGTGTATTTGCGGATGTGGCATCGGCATTGATCGAAGAGGTGAGTGCTCTGCCTCAGTACGAGTCACATTATTGTGCGAAGAAGAAAATCGAAGTAACGGAACTACTGACAGAGGGCAGGTTGAAATATGCGCCTGCGGCGTTGATTAATTTAAACACAGGCAAGCAGTTGGGCGTCGAATTGATGCCCACACTGACTCAAGCGACTGAGACTATCGCAAGCCCTGTGCTGCTAATGCATGAGGTGATTCGCTTAGGTCTGGCGAATTTAATCGGTGTTAATTTAATCGAGCGGGTGATTTCAACATTATCGACAACACCTGATGAACATTTCGTAGCGATAAATATTACGCCGCAGCTTCTGGCAGAGTTCGATTTTCTGGAGTGGTTGAATAAAGACATGTGCAAGCGTGTCGTTTTCGAGATATCAGAGCACGATCGCGTTTCGAGTTATCATGATCTCAAGAGGATTCTTCAACCTATACGGACATCTGGCATACGCTTGTCGATTGATAATGCCGGGGCCGGATTCGCCTCCATGCAACATATATTGCAGCTGCAACCTGAGTTCGTGAAGCTGGATGCTGGCCTCACCTGTGGTATCGCTTCTGACCGCGGTCAGCAGGCCATGTTGCAGGCGTTGCTGATTTTTTCAAGGGCACAGGGTTGCACGTTAGTAGCTGACGGAATTTCGAATAAGTGGGATGAGGAGTACCTCCTTCACTCTGGAATATCGGTTGGGCAGTATGATCGTTCGTTCCGTTGCTCTCTGCCTGGGGCTTGCACCCGTACGTCTATTTGAGATTATATTTTCAAATGGCGTATTTTGTCTTTTCTGGTTAGCTTTCCGGTGAGTATTGGTGCAGTAACTGCGATATTTATCTGCATTTTCCACACAATCCGCTTCGTCTCTGCAAGAATATTTCACACTAATGCCTTATATTTGACCTGAGTGGAAAATGCCGCCAAGAGTTGCCTTGTGAGACATGTTTAATTCCGACAGAGTGCTATAGTTCCATGGTGAAAAGTTTGAAGGTATTACTGAATGGAAAAGCGCCCGGATGTCGCGAGACAGCTCGCAGAGGTGATCAATGAACCTGCTCCCAAAAGCCCGGAAACACTAAAAACAGCCATCTCCAGCCTGATACGTTCCGTTCGGGACCGGCTTGATATGGATGTGGGTTTTTTGTCCGAGTTCAGTCAGGATCAGCGCGTATTCCGTTTCGTCGACTGCGCCAGTGATGCCAACCTGGTGTCTGAGGACAGCTGTGGCCCACTAAAAGATAGTTTCTGTGAAATGATCGCTGATGGCCGCCTGAAGCAATTGGTTCCGGATACCGAATCCAGCGGCGAGACAGATTTAGTACCTGAGTTCACAACTATCCCGGTAAAGTCTCATGTTAGCGTCCCTGTGGTGCTTTCTGATGGGCATACGTTTGGCACCTTCTGTATTTTCAGTCGTCAGGTAAAACCGAAACTCAACAACCGCAGTCTTATGCTGGTGCGGGTTTTCGCTGATGTGATTGCAGCCTTGATTGAGGACGCCCGAAAAGGCAGTGAAGAAAACCGTCAGCGTCAGGAGGTTATTCTTGATATCCTTGAACGTGATGAGTTGCTTCTGCATGCTCAGCCCATCTGTGCGCTTACAGACCGCTCAGTGCAGGGGTTTGAACTTCTGGCAAGGCTGTCAACCGACCTGGATCTGTCACCTGCTCAGTTATTTATCGATGCAGACCGTCTTGGCTTGTCGTCTGCGATTGGTTTGAGAGTCGTTGAGAAATCTAAGGAAGCGTTAGCAAGGCTGCCAGCGAATGCCTATGTTTCAATTAACGTCACGCCTGCTTTCCTCTTACAGTGCGATATCTCTGGAATTTATACGCCGGAAGAAGCCAGGCGTATTGTTCTGGAGCTCACTGAGCATGAAGAAATTCCTGACTATGATGTTCTCAATGCGCGCTTAAAGCCTCTGCGTGATGCGGGGATGCGTCTGGCCATTGACGATGCTGGTGCAGGATATGCGAGTATGCGTCACATTCTTTTGCTCAGCCCGGATATGTTGAAGCTGGATATGAGCCTGATCCGCGATATTGATCAAGACAGAGATAAGCAATCTCTGGTCGCTGCGCTGAGAGGGTTTGCCGAGGTGCAAGGGTATAAGGTTGTCGCCGAGGGGATCGAAACAGAGGCTGAATTAGCTGAGCTGCAGACGCTCTCTATCGGATTCGGACAGGGATATTTATTGTCACGCCCTCAGCCATTGGCGACGTTTGAGTCCTGAGCCTTTCGTGGCTCAGGATGCTGCTGCCGTATCTTTAATTTTCTGTACCATCGCGCGTAAACCATTGCCTCGGGTTGGGCTAAGGTGCTTCACCAGGTCGACCTGCTTAAAATATTCGTCGCTGTCGAATGCGAGAATCTCAGCAGGCGTTTTGTAGTTATATGCTGCGAGCACCATTCCTAATAGCCCGCGAACGATATGGGCGTCCGAATCGGCTTCAAATACGAGCTTTCCATCATCGCTTGCATGGTCGATCCAGACCTGACTCTGGCAACCGCGCAATAGAAAGTCGTCCGTTTTTTTATCGTCACTCATGCCCGGTAATTCTTTACCGAGATCGATAATGTATTTGTAGCGCTCTTCCCAGTCATCGAAAAAGCTTAAAGTATCGACAATATCTTCGCTGGTAATGCTCTTACCAAACGGGCTTTCGATAGACATATGCGTTCCTTATAGAGATTCAATGAATGAGCGTATGCGCAGTGCTGCTTCTGTGCACTCTGCGGTCGGAGCAACCAATGCCATGCGGATACGGTTGCTGCCCGGATTAATGTCATCAACGGTGCGAGACAGATAGGACCCTGGCAATACGGTAACGTTCTGCTGGGCAAACAGTTGTTGAGCAAACGTTTCTTCGTTGATCGGAGTTTTTGGCCATAAATAGAAGCTGGCCTCGGTTTGTTTAACATCCAGAACTGGGCTGAGAATATCGAGTACAGAGCTGAACTTCTGTGTGTATTCCTGGCGATTCTTAATCACGTGCTGCTCATCGCTCCAGGCGGCAATACTGGCCAGTTGCGTATGAACCGGCATCGCGCAGCCGTGATAAGTTCGATACAGCAGGAAGGGTTTCAGCAGATCTTCGTCACCAGCGATGAAGCCTGAACGCAGACCGGGAAGGTTAGAGCGCTTGGATAGCGAGTGGAATACGACGCAGCGTTTGAAGTCTTTGCGGCCTAGCTGTTCGCAGGCTTCCAGCAGACCCATCGGTGCATCTGCACCATCGACATAAATTTCTGAATAGCACTCGTCACTGGCCAGAACAAAATCGTACTGATCAGCGAGATCAATTAACTTTTTAAAGTCTTCCAGCTTAAGCGTTGAACCTGTCGGGTTACCGGGCGTGCAGACGAACAGCATCTGACAGCGGTGCCAGATTTCCTCCGGCACGGCATCGTAATCTGGGTTAAATCCATTCTCTTCGAGACACGGCAGGAAGTGCGGCTCAGCACCTGAGAGGTACGCTGCGCCCTCGTAGATCTGGTAGAAGGGGTTAGGAGAAACAACCAAAGGACGGTACTGACAACGGTTCACCACAGCCTGAGTGAAGGCAAAAATAGCCTCACGGGTACCATTGACTGGAATGACCTGAGATACAGGGTCGACGTTTGCCAGTGAAAAGCGGCGCTCCAGCCAACTGGCAATCGTTGAGTTCAGCTCAGGCAGGCCCTTAGTCGTTGGGTAGTTCTCTACGCGTTGCAGTTCAGTGCGAAGAGTGTCGAGAACAAACTCCGGCGCTGGGTGCTTAGGTTCGCCAATCGACAGGGCGATATGCTCCAGATCTGCAGGAGGCGTGACTTCGCCCTTCAGTTTGGCCAGTTTTTCAAATGGGTAAGGCTGGAGTTTGCTCAGATCTGGGTTCATGCCGCTTCCGGTCTTGTTGTTCAGAAAGCGCGCATTATAGCCCTTTTACAGCGCAATTCCGATTGTGTGAAGTAAACAAAAAAGCCCCGCCAGTTCGCACTGGCGGGGCTTCTTATGTGCTAGTTAAAGCAGGTATTACTTAGATGCTTCAACGATACGCTTCATGTCGGTCATGTAGCCACGCAGCTCAGCACCAACCCACTCAACTGGGTGGTTACGGATAGCTTCGTTCACTTCAATCAGACGAGCGTTGTCTACCGAGTTAGACTTCAGGTTGAGACCTTTACCAATCACGTCAGTACTGATGTGTGGCATGAACTTCTCGCGCAGCAGAGGTACGGCAGCGTGAGAGAACAGGTAGTTACCGTATTCAGCTGTGTCAGAGATAACCACGTTCATCTCGTACAGCTTACGACGTGCAATCGTGTTCGCGATCAGTGGCGTTTCGTGCAGAGACTCGTAGTAAGCAGATTCTTCAACGATACCGCTTTCAACCATAGATTCGAACGCCAGCTCAACACCAGCCTTGATCATTGCAACCAGCATGATGCCGTGGTCGAAGTATTCCTGCTCGTCGATTTCAACGTCAGACGCTGATGCTTTTTCGAAGCCAGTTTCTGCGGTTTCTTCACGCCATTTCAGCAGGTTTGCATCGTCGTTCGCCCAGTCAGCCATCATAGTGGAGGAGAATTCGCCTTCCATGATGTCAGCCTGGTGCTTGCGGAACAGAGGACGCATCAGTTCTTTCAGGTCTTCAGCCATGTCAAACGCAACGATTTTCGCTGGGTTAGACAGACGGTCCATCATGTTAGTGATGCCGCCGTACTTCAGCGCTTCAGTGACAGTTTCCCAACCGTACTGGATCAACTTAGAGGCGTAGCCTTCGTCGATGCCGTCGGCAACCATTTTCTCGAAGCCCAGGATCGCGCCAGTCTGCAGCATGCCGCACAGAATGGTCTGCTCGCCCATGAGGTCAGACTTAACTTCAGCAACGAAAGAAGATTCCAGACAACCAGCGCGGTGACCGCCAGTGGCAGCAGCCCATGCTTTAGCGATGTCCCAGCCTTCGCCTTTAGGGTCGTTTTCTGGGTGAACAGCGATCAGAGTCGGTACACCGAAACCACGCTTGTATTCTTCACGTACTTCAGAACCTGGGCACTTAGGTGCAACCATCACAACAGTCAGGTCTTCACGGATTTGCATGCCTTCTTCAACGATGTTGAAACCGTGGGAGTAACCCAGGCAAGCGCCTTCTTTCATCAGCGGCATAACGGCAGTAACAACAGCAGTGTGCTGCTTGTCTGGCGTCAGGTTCATCACCAGGTCAGCCGTTGGGATCAGCTCTTCGTAGGTACCTACGTTGAAGCCGTTTTCAGTCGCGTTTTTCCACGACTGACGCTTCTCTGCAATGGCTTCTGCACGCAGGGTGTAAGAAACATCCAGACCCGAGTCGCGCATGTTCATGCCCTGGTTCAGGCCCTGAGCACCACAACCAACGATGACAACTTTTTTACCTTTCAGGAATTCAGCTTCAGAAGCGAATTCAGAACGGTCCATGAAACGGCAGCGGCCGAGTTGATCCAGCTTTTGCTGGAGGTTCAGAGTGTTGAAGTAGTTGTTACTCATCTCTGCGTCCTCA
Source organism: Thalassolituus sp. UBA3500 (assembly GCF_002377545.1). Lineage (NCBI taxonomy): Bacteria > Pseudomonadati > Pseudomonadota > Gammaproteobacteria > Oceanospirillales > Oceanospirillaceae > Thalassolituus > Thalassolituus sp. UBA3500. Next base: position 64,582 of record NZ_DFQB01000010.1, read on the forward strand.
AATAAGTGGGTTAGATAGAAATAATCGGTGAGAATTTTAGGGTATGAACCTCGTTGCGTAAAATGCTATATTTGCGTCGAGGTGTTGCGTTTTTTGCAACGCTTCAGTGGCTGGCCATGCCAGAAAACAGACACCTCTGGGTTAATCGATGGATTACAAGGACTTACGGGTTTTTCTCACGGTCGCTGCGACTCAACATCTGGGGCAGGCCGGACAGCAGCTGCATATAAGCCCTTCAACTCTGAGCCGTCGGATTGCGCGTATGGAAGAGGATGCGGGCGCAAAGTTACTTGTTCGTGACAATGGACCTCTGACTCTAACCTCGGCAGGAGAGCTGTTCTTTCAACATGCAGAGCAGACGCTGGATGCCTGGGAGTCGATGCGCTCTGCGGTCAATGCGGATGTCAGCGAGCTTGAAGGATCTTTGACGCTGTATTGCTCGGTGACGGCGAGCTACTCCTTTCTGGCAGACCTGTTGGCACGTTTCCGGGAGCGGTATCCCAAAGTCGATTTGCGCATCCATACCGGTGATGCCGCAGCCTCCATTCCAAGAGCAGAGTCCGGTGATGCTGACGTTGTGATTGCTGCGCGTCCCGAACAACTCTCACCAGACCTGACCTTTCGCGGAATTTCAGAGTCCCCATTGCTGTTTATCGCCCCGAAAGCAGTGGGAACTGTTCCGCAGCTTACGCAATCAGAGATTCCATGGGCAGAAGTGCCTATGGTGCTGTCAGAAACCGGGCTAGCCAGAACCCGAGTGAATCAGTGGTTTGCCTCAAGGAGCCTCACTCCGAATATTTATGCTCAGGTGACAGGGCACGAAGCCATCGTCAGTATGGTCGCGCTGGGCGTCGGGGTCGGGGTTGTCCCTCAGGTGGTATTGCAGAACAGCCCCTTGTTGAGCCGTGTTCGCGTATTGTCGGTTACACCAGAGCTGGAGCCCTTTCTGATTGGTTTGTGCTCCCGTACCGAACGACTGAATGAGCCAGTCCTGCAGGCCTTATGGCAAACAGCGGGGCGGTGACATGGCCAGATGCTCGGCTTTGGACCATAATAGCCCTGACTTTACCCACACCTCTAATAAAGCAGGGGTTACACATTAAGGAACATAGTGTGAGTGATAACGAAGACGCTCCGGTACCGGTAGCGACAAAGCGCGATCGAAAAGGCATCTATCTCCTGCCTAATCTGTTTACAACTGGGGCGCTGTTTTCCGGTTTCTACGCAGTGGTCGCAGGTATGAATGGTGATTTTGAAAATGCAGCGATCGCGATCTTTGTTGCGATGGTGCTAGATGGCCTTGATGGCCGTGTAGCACGTATGACGAATACCCAGAGTGATTTTGGCGCTGAATACGACAGCCTCGCCGACATGGTCTCGTTCGGTGTCGCTCCTGCGTTGGTCGCTTTCAGTTGGGCGTTGCAGGACTTAGGTAAGGTAGGCTGGGTGGCCGCATTTGTTTATTGCGCTGGCGCCGCTTTGCGTCTCGCGCGTTTTAACACCCAGTTGGCGGTGGCGGATAAGAACTACTTTACCGGTCTTGCCAGTCCATCAGCTGCGGCTATTGTGGCAGGTAATATCTGGGTGTTTACCGAATCAGGAACTCAGGGTGCCGATGCGGCCTGGTGGATGGCGATTATAGTTACCGCAGCGGGCCTGCTCATGGTCAGCAACTTTAAGTACCATAGTTTCAAAGGTCTGGATCTGCGCGGCAAGATTCCGTTTGTCGCACTACTGGCGATTGTGATGGGCTTTGCAATCGTGTCGATTGACCCGGCGACCGTCCTGCTGGCTGTCTTTATGCTCTACGCGTTGTCAGGTCCTGCGTGGGCGGTGAAAGAAAAACTGTTCGATTGACGACTATACGAATGTAGACAGAAATATGGAAAGAAGCCCGGCACTATCGCCGGGCTTTTTTGTCACAGCCGTTCAGATATTAAGAGGTGTATATGCTGATTCCCAAACGCCGCTATCCGAAGATTGCCCCTTCTGAGATCACGCCTGAAGAACTGTACGTGAATCGCCGTTTATTCATGAAAGGCAGTCTCTCGGCCGCGGCGGCCCTGAGTACTATTCAGGCGCAGGCATTAGTTACTCCCGAAGGAGGGAGCCGCTTGCCTGAGGGGCCAGAGTGGTTACAGAAAGCCGTTGTTAACGCTGCCGAAACAGCATTTGGTGCGGGTGAGAAAACGGCACCGTACAGTTCGGCGACCCAGTACAACAACTTTTACGAGTTCGGAATGAGTAAGTCAGACCCATTCGAAAACTCAGGAAAGTTCAATGCACACCCCTGGCAAGTAGAGATAGAAGGGGACTGCGAAGTAACAGGGAGTTTTGAACTTGAAGACCTTATAAAAGGGATAGATCTTGAAGAGCGCATCTATCGTTTACGCTGCGTCGAGGCCTGGTCAATGGTTATTCCTTGGGTTGGCTTTCCTTTGGCTGACCTGATTAAACGATGTAAACCTCTGTCATCGGCGAAATACGTCGAGTTCGTGACCGTTGAGCGCCCGAAAGAGATGCCGGGGCAGCGTTCGGTATTCTCTACCATTGATTGGCCATATCGCGAGGGGCTGAGAATGGATGAAGCAATGAATCCACTGACCATAATGGCGGTTGGTATGTACGGTAACGTGCTGCCTAACCAGAATGGCGCTCCGATGCGCTTAGTCGTCCCTTGGAAGTACGGCTTTAAGAGTATTAAGTCGATTGTGAAAATTCGTTTCCGCGAGACGATGCCTGCGACGACCTGGAATGATCTGGCTCCTCAGGAATACGGCTTCTATGCCAACGTAAATCCAGAGGTAGATCATCCACGCTGGAGTCAGGCTTCAGAACGAAGACTCCCAAACAGTATCTTCAGCCCTAATCGGATACCGACTGAAATGTTCAACGGCTATGGTGAGCAGGTAGCGCATTTGTACAAAGGAATGGATCTTCGTAAATGGTACTGACAGTAGACCAACGCCGCTGGCTGGTGGGGGTAGCCGGGGTGTTGCCTCTTGTCTACATAGTACAAGCAATAGTACGTGTGCAGACTGGCGAGTGGGATCTGTTGGGGCCTGAACCAGGAAAAGCGATTACCCACTTTACCGGAACCTGGGGCTTCAACTTTCTGATTGCGACACTGGCGATAACGCCGCTGAGTCGTCACTTGGGGCAAAAATGGCTGGTGCCTCACCGGAGGATGCTGGGCCTCTATGCGGCTTTCTATGTATCTTTGCACGCATTAGCGTACCTGGCTTTCCTTCTGGGATGGCAGTGGGGTGAGTTAGGTCGTGAGGTCGTGGAGCGTCCGTATCTCATGGTCGGAGCTTTGTCCTGGTTGCTCTTGTTGCCGCTGGTGGTCACCTCGACGAAATCGTGGCAGAGAAGGCTGAAAAGGCGTTGGAAGCGACTACACCAACTCATTTATGTAATCGTAGCCCTCGCAGCCGTTCACTATTTATTACAAATCAGGGCTAGCTGGTTTGAGCCTGTTGCCTACACTCTTATAGCTGCATTCCTACTGGCCTTAAGACTATGGTTTTTTGCTAAGAAGAAACGCGCCAGAACTTCCTGAAAATTATTACAGAAAGTAGTTGACCCAAATCGCCGCATCTCTATAATGCGCCGCTCTTGATCGTTACCCAGCACAACGCTGAAAACGAACAAGAAATGGGTCAAAAAAAGGTGTTGACCAAGTCTGAAAAGACTGTAGAATGCGCCGCCTGATCCAACAGAGTCGCTCTTCGGAATGCTCTGATTTAGGTTATTAACTTGTTGATTTTAAAAGATTTTTTAAAAATTAACGGTTGACAGCGAAAGGTTCTCTGGTAGAATGCTTCGCACTGATTGAGACGCTACGGCGACTTGGTTGGATGTCAAAAATTGAGAGGTTCGCCTCTTAAGAAAGTTTGAAAAAACTTGTTGACATTGAAAGCTGCTTCTGTAAAATACGCAGCCCGCTTTGAGAGAAAGCTTCTAGCGAATCCAAAGCAACGTTCTTTAAAAATTAGCATTAAGTAATTCGTGTGGGTGCTTACTGAGATGTTGTGGAGACATAAGATTTCAA
>NZ_DFQB01000025.1:0-55123 GCF_002377545.1 Thalassolituus sp. UBA3500
CCTGCAGGACTGGTTCCTGAAATACGAGCTGCAAACCGTGCCCGGCGTGTCGGAAGTCTCTGCCCTGGGCGGCATGGTGAAGCAGTATCAGGTCAAGGTACACCCGGATAAATTGCGGGCCTTTAATATTCCGCTGTCCCATATCCAGATGGCCATCCAGCGCGGTAATCAGGAGGTGGGCGCATCCGTCGTGGAAATGGCCGAGGCGGAATACATGGTACGTGCCTCCGGATATATCCAGGGGCGCGAGGATCTGGCCAATATTCCTTTAGGTATCAACGTCAAGGGCACACCACTGCTGCTGAAAGATGTGGCGGATATCGATGTAGGTCCGCAGATGCGCCGGGGTATTGCCGAGCTGAATGGCGAAGGTGAAGCCGTCGGTGGCATCGTGGTGATGCGCTTTGGCGAAAACGCCCAGAAAACCATTGACGGTGTGAAAGCCAAACTGGAAACCCTTAAGGCGGGTCTTCCCGAAGGTGTGGAAATCGTGACGGTTTACGACCGTTCCGGACTGATTGAACTCGCCGTTGAAAACCTGTGGCATAAGTTGCTGGAGGAGTTCATCGTCGTTGCCCTGGTGTGTGTGGTATTTCTGTTCCATATCCGCTCCAGCCTGGTGGCCATCGTCAGTCTGCCTGTCGGTATTCTCACCGCCTTTATCGTCATGCACTTTCAAGGTTTAAACGCCAATATCATGTCCCTGGGTGGTATCGCTATCGCCATCGGCGCAATGATCGACGGTGCGATTGTGATGATCGAGAACATGCACAAGCACATGGAGCGCACGCCGTTGACGGCTGAAAACCGTTGGCAAGTGGTTGCGGAATCGGCGGCTGAAGTGGGGCCGGCGCTGTTTTTCAGCCTGCTGATCATCACCGTGAGCTTCGTGCCGGTGTTTACCCTTGAAGCGCAAGAGGGGCGGATGTTTTCACCGCTGGCCTTCACCAAGACTTATGCCATGGCGGCCAGTGCTGCATTGGCAGTTACCTTGGTGCCTGTGCTGATGGGCTATTTTATTCGCGGCAAGGTCTTGCCTGAGCACAAAAATCCCCTTAATCGGGCGTTGATTGCCGTCTATATGCCCGCGCTGAAAACTGTGCTTAACCACCCCAAAACCACTTTGGCATTGGCTTTGGTGGTGACGGTTATCGGCTTCTGGCCGGTGAGCAAAATTGGCAGCGAATTTATCCCGCCACTGGATGAGGGCGATCTGATGTATATGCCCACCACCTATCCAGGGCTGTCCATCGGTAAAGCGCGGGAAATTCTGCAGCAAACTGACAAGCTGATTGCCACCGTACCGGAAGTGAAAAGCGTGTTCGGCAAAATCGGTCGTGCAGAAACCGCCACCGATCCAGCGCCGCTGACCATGATTGAAACTTTCATTCAGCTTAAGCCGCGGGATGAATGGCGTGAAGGCATGACTACCGATGCACTCAAAAAAGAGCTGGACGCGCTTGTGAAATTCCCCGGCCTGACTAACGCCTGGGTGATGCCGATAAAAACCCGTATCGATATGTTGGCCACCGGCATTAAAACCCCGGTGGGCATCAAAGTGGCCGGGCCCGACCTCAAACAAATCGAAAAAATCGGGCGGCGCTTGGAGCAGGTGTTAAAGGATGTTCCAGGTACGGCTTCGGTTTATTCCGAACGAGTGGCCGGTGGGCGCTATATCAAGGTGGATATCCAACGGGAAAAAGCCGCGCGCTACGGGCTGAATATTGCCGATGTGCAACAGGTGGTGGCCACCGCCATCGGCGGCATGAACGTCACCCAAACCATTGAAGGCCTGGAACGCTACCCGGTGAATCTGCGTTACCCGCAGGATCTGCGTAATTCCCCGGAGCAACTGGCACTGTTGCCTATCGTGACAACTAGCGGCCAACGCATTGCCCTGGCGGACGTGGCGAACGTCTATGTGGAAGATGGCCCGCCTGCCATCAAGAGTGAAAACGCTCGCCTCAACGGTTGGACCTTTGTCGATATCGACGGGGTGGATCTTGGCAGTTACGTCCAGAACGCCATGGCCGTGGTGGCCGATCAGGTCGAGCTTCCAACGGGCTATTCACTGAACTGGTCAGGGCAGTATGAATACATGCTGCGAGCCAAGGAAAAGCTCATCTACGTGGTGCCGCTGACGCTAGCCATCATTATCGTGCTGCTGTATTTCAACTTCCGCAGCTTTGCTGAAGTCGCGATTATCATGGGCACGCTGCCCCTGGCGATGGTGGGTTCAATCTGGTTGATGTACCTGCTCGGTTACAACTTCTCAGTCGCCGTAGGCGTGGGCTTTATTGCGTTGGCGGGTGTCGCGGTGGAAATTGGCGTCATCATGCTGGTATATCTCAACCAGGCTTATCGCCATATGCTGGAGGAGTGTGAGCAGGAGGGCGTGGAACCCCGCCTGGAAACCCTGCGCCACGCCGTATTACACGGTGCCGGCTTACGGGTGCGTCCGGTGATGATGACGGCTGCCGCGATTATCGTGGGGCTGTTGCCGATAATGTACGGAACAGGGACCGGTTCGGAGGTCATGAGTCGTATTGCCGCGCCCATGGTCGGTGGGATGCTAAGTGCGGTCATTCTGACTTTACTCGTGCTACCAGCCGTTTACCTTCTTTGGAGAAAGCCCTGAGAAAGGGATCTGGCCAAATGTCATTCGAGTTGATTTGGATCAAATAATCTACCCCAACATTACAGGTGTGTAATGTTGGGGTCATCCAGGTGTCAGTCTCCCCTCATTAACATAGCCAATAGATGGCATGAATCCGCACGCTAAAACTGCTTGACCTGTGTCCATGACACAGGTGTATAACCTTTTCCAGCGCACGGTTATAAAGCTTGGTGTAGAACCTCGGTTTATAACCGGTGATTGACTCAGATCAAGGTCCTGATCCCGGCGGAAGCTTAGGATGGCATGACTGGATCAAGAGGAGGGTGGCATGAAAGTCATCGAGGTTGCCAGGCTATTGGGCATTACGGCAGACACGGTACGGTTTTATACCCGCATCAATATTCTGAATCCCACCAAAAGCAAGGCCAATGGATATCGGGAATACAGCGACAACGATGTTAAGCGTTTGAGGTTTGTGTTAAGCGCCCGACAGTTGGGATTTTCGGTCGAGGATATTCAGGAAATTCTTTCCCATGCTGACAAGAAAAAATCTCCTTGTCCGACGGTGAGACGCTTGATTGATCAGAGATTACATGAAACTGAGCAGCAGTTTAAAGAAACGATACGGCTGCGGGATCGTATGCAACGCGCCGTATTGGAGTGGAGCCAAAAACCGGACAAGGCTCCGACAGGTCATATGCTTTGCCATTTAATTGAAGAATTCACCGTGGAGGAATGAGTATGAATACACACCAAACGTCGAACGCCAATCAACGTAAAAGTGGCTGTTGCTGTGCGGGCAAGTCATCCATTTCGTCTGCGGCACCTGATACCAACAGTGTTAGCAGATCATCGCAACCCCTGCACCAATTACAAGTGCAGGGAGCCACCTGTGGTGGTTGCGTTAAAAGTATAGAACATACTCTGAAATCCGTTTCCGGGGTCAGTGAGGCCTCTATGGATCTGGCAACCGGTGTCGCTTCAGTTGTTGGTGCAGTCGATGCAGATCATCTCGTTGAAGTATTGCAAGGCGTTGGCTTTCCAGCGGCGGTCATCCGATAACAGTTCTTAAGAAATAACCGGGAGTAGGGTATGAGTACAACTAAAACGGAATCTGGCGGTGTCTCTTGCCATGAAGATGGTACGACAACTCCGCCTCATGATCATCATGCACATAAGGCTAATCACCACAGTTCAGGAAATAACTCTGGTCCTCAGGAACTGATTATTGAAGGTGCGGGTTGTGCCAGTTGCGTTGGAAAAATTGAGTCGGCGCTAAAGGCGGTGTCCGGTGTAGAAAATGCCGAGATGAATTTCGCTCAGCGCACTGTGAGTGTGACGGGCAATGCCGATGCTGCTGATCTGGTAAAGGCGGTGGAAAAAGCCGGTTACAACGCGAAGCTTGCGGCTGCGGAGAGCGAAGATGATGCGCTCGCAGAAAAAGAAAAGTCGGATCAGGCTTATTACAAACGCCTGATGAAGGAAACCTGGATAGCCCTTTCCCTGGGTGGGCCGCTAATGGCCTATGCGCTGATTACCGGGGAGGTTAATGTTAATACCACAACCGAGCGGATCGCTTGGCTGATCGTTGGCATACTCACCTTTGGCGTTTTGTACTTCTCAGGAAAACATTTTTTTGTCGGCGCCTGGAAGTCCTTCCTGAATCATTCTGCCAATATGGACACTTTGATTGCGCTGGGTACGGGTACCGCATGGCTGTATTCCATGGTGGTCGTATTTTTCCCCGAGTCGGTTCCAGAACAAGCTCGCCATGTTTACTTTGAGGCCACGGCGATCATTATCGGGCTGATCGATCTGGGCCTGGCCCTAGAGCTCAAAGCCCGCGGGCGCACATCGGAAGCTATTAAACGGCTGATCGGCCTGCAGGCTAAGACAGCCAGAGTCATACGCGACGAAAAGGAACTGGATATCGCCATCGAACAGGTGCTCATGGACGATGTGGTGCGTGTACGTCCGGGAGAAAAAATTCCTGTGGATGGTGAAGTCATAGAAGGCCATACCGCCATTGACGAGTCCATGTTAACGGGTGAACCCATGCCCGTTGAAAAAGCCGTGGGCGACACGGTTGCAGCGGGCACCATCAATAAAACCGGCTCCATTCTGTTTAAGGCCACTCGTGTCGGCAAAGACACGGCCCTGGCGCAAATTATCAACATGGTCAAACGCGCACAGAATTCCAAGCCGCCTATTGGTCGTTTGGCCGATGTGATTTCCGCGTATTTTGTACCCGTCGTAATGATTATCGCCGTCACCAGTGCGTTGGTCTGGCTCAACTTTGGCCCGAACCCAGCCGTGGCGTTTGCCATCGTATCTGCCACCACGGTACTGATTATCGCCTGTCCCTGTGCGTTGGGTCTGGCAACCCCCATGTCGGTGATGGTGGGTGTGGGCAAAGCGGCAGAAGCGGGTGTCCTTATTCGCAACGGCGAAGCCTTGCAAACCGCATCGAAAATATCAGCGATGATTCTGGATAAAACCGGCACCATTACCCTGGGGGCGCCGAAGGTCACCGATATTTTGGTCGCTGGCGAGCAGGACGAGAACACTATCCTGAAGCTGGCAGCCACGCTCGAATCGGGTTCTGAACATCCGCTGGCGCTGGCGATTGTCGAGTCAGCCCAGGAGAAGGGTATCGAAACCGGGAAGGTCTCCAATTTCAATGCCATCGCCGGTCACGGTGTGCAGGCTGAGGTGGATGGCAAAACGTTGCTGTTCGGCAATGAAAAACTGATGCGAGAGCGCAATATCGAACTCGGCGATTTTGTTGAAAAAGCGCAGGGCCTGGCTGCCGAGGCTAAGACGCCGATGTATTTCGCCGTGGATAACAAGCTCTCCGCCATTATCGCGGTGGCTGACCCCATCAAAGAAGACTCTATTGCCGCCATTAAACGACTGCAGCACAACGGCATTCGCGTTGTCATGCTGACCGGCGACAACCGCGCCACGGCAAAAGCCGTCGCCGAAAAGGCGGGCATTAAAGAGTTCTTTGCCGAGGTGTTACCGGAGGACAAATCCAAAAAGGTTCAGGAACTGCAGATGGAAGGTGAAGTGGTCGGCATGACAGGCGATGGCATCAACGACGCGCCAGCGTTGGCAATTGCCAATGTGGGTTTCGCCATCGGTACGGGCACCGACGTGGCCATAGAGAGTGCCGATATCACCTTGATGCGCGGATCGCTGCATGGGCTTGCCGATGCCATTGCGGTGAGCAAGGCCACATTACGTAACATCAAACAGAACCTGTTCGGTGCGTTTATTTACAACGTGGCGGGTGTTCCGGTTGCCGCAGGTATTCTTTACCCCTTGCTTGGGGTACTTATGAACCCTGTGATTGCGGGTGCCGCAATGGCATTTTCGTCGCTCACGGTCGTCACCAATGCCAACCGACTGCGCTTGTTCAAAGCGCAGGAGCACTAATGGCTATTTCGTCAGAAACTTGTTTAGGAGAGTGGACATGTTAATCATTAATAGTGTTGGCGTTGTTGTGATCGCGCTCATTATATGGTGGTTTTGGTTGTACAAGCCCAAAGAGGCAGAGCTGGGTGAAAATGATCTGGTGATTACCGTGGAAAATGGCACCTATTCACCCTCCCGAATTAAAGTGCCTGCGGGTGAGCCGGTTGAGCTGAAGTTCATACGTAAAGATGAATCACCCTGCTCAGAAACGTTACTGATTCCCGAACTGCAAATCAGTGACACCTTGCCCCTCAATAAACTGAAGTCCATACAACTACCTGCACTGAAATCTGGTGAATACGCCTTTCATTGTCAGATGCAGATGTATCGCGGTCAGCTCACGGTGAATTAGAGAATGTTCAACAAAGAAAGTAAGGATTGATATCAGTATGAATATTCAAAAAGTGACCGCCATTTTTGACGAATTTCGTTTGAAGGACGTAGAAGAAGCACTGATTAGGCATGGGGTTAAAGGCTTCACCCTGCATCCGGTTCGCGGTCGTGGAGAATACTTCGACAGCTTCAACGAGAATCATTTGATTAAGCACATTCAAATGGAGATTTACGCCAGGTCAGAGCATGCAAATAACATCGCGCAACTGATTGTAGAAACGGCGCACGTCAATGCCGATAGCGAAGGGCTGGTTTGTATTATTCCGGTGAATGACTTGCTTTGGATTCATGATAAACGCAGTGCGATAGACAGCGATTTTCAATTTCATCCGTGAGGTGTGATATGGCAACGCAAAAAACATCATTCTGGTTAACACCCAAAGGACTGGCGGCATTGGGCCTAATTGGTGCTGCCACGTATTTTCTGCTGATCGAACACCGCCAGCATGTCTGGCAGTTTTTACCTTTTCTGATTTTGCTGGCATGTCCTTTTATGCATCTTTTCATGCATGGAGGTCATGGTGGCCACGGGGGGCATGGTGGGAGCCATCAGCGCCAGGGAGAAGGCCATCAGCATGAGGGTGAGTCAGATCAAGATGCTTACCAGCGTGGATTAGAAGATGGGCGCCGGGATAGCGAACATCGGCACCACCATTGACCCGGTAGAAAACAGGAGAACGACAAATGCACGGTGATTCAGCTTATGGTCTCTGGACACTGGTGATACTGAATTCGGCAATATTTATTTTCTTTGCCTTCAGTTTTGCCAAGCCACAAACAAAAACCGACTGGCGCAGTTTTGGGGCTTTCTCTGCGTTCATTATTGCGCTCTTTACCGAGATGTATGGATTTCCGCTGACGATATATTTTCTGTCTGGATGGCTGGCGGAAAAGTACCCAGGAGTGGACTTCCTCTCCCATGAAAATGGCCATTTACTGCACACCATGCTCGGGTTTGAAGGTGATCCGCACTTTGATCCGCTGCATATTGCCAGCAATGTACTAATCGTGCTCGGCTTCTTTCTGCTCGCGTCGGCGTGGAACGTGCTGCACAAAGCGCAACAAACTCACTCCCTGGCGACCACTGGTTGGTATGCCCGCTGCCGTCACCCGCAATACATTGCTTTTATCATGATTATGTTTGGCTTTCTGTTGCAGTGGCCGACACTTCCAACACTAGGTATGTTTCCAATCCTATTGGTGGTTTACGTGCGTCTTGCAAAACGAGAAGAGCGCATGGCAATTGAAGAATTTGGCGATGCCTATCGTCATTATATGGAATCGACACCCGCTTGGATTCCAAAGTTAAATAACCTAAAAACGTCAACATATTGAGGATTTATAAATGAAAATTCAATGAAAAAATTTCTTTCTGCAGTCATTATTACCACCGCAATCTCTTCGCCTGTTTATGCTGAAAAAGGACATGAGCATGGAGATGCAAGCAAAGACAAAGTTGGTGGCATGATGATGACAATGATGAATCATGAGCAGATGATGGCGATGCATGAACATATGCAAAAAATGCAGGAAACAATGGCAAAAATCAAAGCCGAAACCGACCCAGAAAAACGTCAACAATTAATGAATGAGCATATGCAAACTATGCAAGAAGGTATGCAGATGATGAATATGGGGAACGGCATGAAAGGCGGTAAGAAAATGGACAAAATGGATATCACAAAACGTATGGATATGATGGAAAAACACATGGGGATGATGCAAAAAATGATGGGGCAAATGATGGACCATGAATCAGAGACGAAAAAATCACCGGTGCATAAACACAAAAAATAAGTTGTTGGATTATTTAAGAAAGGTACAGGGCCGATGAGCGAACATCGATCAGGCATTAACCCGGGATTTGTCACCAGACATACCCTGAGTCTATACGGATTAGATAAGCATAATGCACCGTTGATTGTTCACGACATCGGCGATCTTCCCTACATAGATAGAGTAAAACTTATTGAGGCGAAACAAATGCTCACCGTCGCCTACGACGCCTCTCACCATTCTATTGACGATATGATTGCTATCGTCGAAAAGCATGGGGCGTCGATCAAAGACAATTGGTGGAGTCGCGTCAAACTCGGCTGGCAACGTCAGACTGATCAAAACGTTAAAGATAACGCCAAACATGAGCCGCACTGCTGTAACAAAATGCCGCATAGGTAATAGGTAAAGGAGACTGGAGATGAAAAACACTGAGCACCGATTGGGTGTGTCCGAAGTCAATCTTGTTGTCCGTCATTTGAAGCTAGACACAAAAAGCGTAGGCGGCATCCAGGATGCATTGTCAGAAATCGACAAACTATATGGACTGGATGCGGTGTCTTTCGATGAAAAGTCACAGGTTTTGAATCTCGCCTACGATGCGTCACGTCTTTGCCTGGATGGTATCGAGGATGTGCTGGCCAAATATGGCATTGAAGTTGGCCACGACTGGTGGACTCATTTCAAAGAAGGTTATTACAAGTTTGTGGATGAAAACGTTAAGGATAACGCAGGGCATGAGCCGTGGAGTTGTCACAAGTCACCGCCACGCAACAGGCGAAAATAGCAATGACGGTGAAAACGATGGAGTCAGCAAACGCTCTTAAGGTTATTGATATAGGTATCGATACCCACCAAGAACCCGTCCTTTATATGCGAAACGATTGCCATATCTGCCGCTCGGAAGGTTTTACAGCTAACAGTCGCGTTTCAGTGGAAGATGGCCAAAACCAAATAATCGCAACGATCAACGTGGTGGATGAGAAGGTCATTGAACCAGGCAGCGCTGGTTTATCCAAAATCGCCATCGAACGGCTGGGAGTTACCGCAGGGGCATTGATTAGCGTCAGTCATGCACCGGTGGTGACATCGCTGGCAGCTGTTCGCAAAAAAATATTTGGCCATAAGCTCAGCGACGAGGAAGTCACTGAGATCGTACAGGACATCAGCGACCATCGTTATTCCGGTATCGAAATTGCCAGCTTTCTCAGCGTTTGTGCGGGCAGTCGTCTGGATGTGGATGAAATCATTGCCTTGACACAGGCCATGGTAGCTTGCGGTAAGCGTCTCAGCTGGCCCGATTCACCCATGGTGCTGGATAAGCATTGCATTGGTGGCCTGCCGGGCAATCGCACCACGCCGCTGGTGGTGGCGATCGTCAGCGCTGCCGGTTTAACCATTCCGAAAACGTCGTCTCGCGCTATCACGTCACCGGCGGGTACTGCTGACACTATGGAGGCGCTGACGACCGTCAATCTCAGCCTTGCGGATATTCAACGAGTTGTAGCAGAAACTCACGGTTGTCTCGCCTGGGGTGGAGCGGTGAATCTTAGCCCCGCCGATGATTTATTGATTCGGATTGAGCGCGCGCTGGATCTTGATGGCGAAGGGCAGTTGATTGCATCGGTATTGTCGAAAAAAATCGCTGCGGGTTCTACCCATGCGGTGATTGATATTCCCGTCGGCCCTACTGCAAAAGTGCGTTCGCAAAAAGACGCCGATCGTCTCGCTTCATTATTCACACAAGTGGGTGCTGCGTGCGGCCTTCAGGTTCGTTGCTTGATAACGGACGGCAGTCAGCCTGTCGGGCGCGGTGTTGGTCCCGTGGAGGAAGCCCGCGATGTAATGGCTGTTTTGCAGCGCAGCAGCGATGCGCCCGAGGACCTTCGAGAGCGGGCACTGTTTTTGGCTGCCCATCTGTTTTCTCTCGCGTATCAGCAAACCTATGAACAAGGTTTGCAAAGGACTACCGAAATTCTTGATAGCGGTGCGGCGTGGGAACAATTTCAGCGAATTATAGCGGCCCAGGGCGGGATGAAATCTTTGCCTTCTGCAGATTTTCAACATACGGAAACTGCCGCATCAACCGGCACTTTGCAGACGATTGATAATCGCCAATTAGCGCGCTTGGCGAAACTGGCGGGAGCGCCCAATGTCTCGGCAGCGGGTTTGCGCTTGCATAAGCGTGTCGGTGAAACTGTAGAGCGAGGTGAACCCTTGTTCACACTGTTCAGTGACACAGAAGGCGAGCTGCAATACGCATTGGCCTATTACCGACAATCCAACATTTTCACGATTGGAGCAATCTCATGAGTGAACTGAACCCGGTTTCAGGAAAGACACCGTTGGTGTTTTGCTTACACGATCACCCATTGGCGGATTCGTTAGCAAAGGCGATGGGTGTGCAGCGGGGAGAATTTAGTTCACGTGAATTCCCCGATGGTGAATCCTATTTGCGTATCACCTCTGATGTGGAAGGCCGCGCCTGTATTGTTGTGGCGGATTTGTCGCACCCCAACACCAAGTATCTACCGTTACTGTTTTTGGTCGAAACCTTGCGGGAACTGGGTGCTTCGCAAGTTGGCCTAGTGGCGCCCTATCTCAGCTATATGCGACAGGATCGCCGTTTTGTCGATGGGGAGGCGGTTACCTCACGTATTTTTGCCAAATGTCTGTCTCACCATATTGATTGGTTGGTGACGGTAGATCCGCACCTGCATCGTTATCATTCCCTGGACGAAATTTATTCCGTACCCAGCCGTGTCGTGCAAGGTGCCCCGGCGTTGGCGCAATGGTTGAAGACACAAAACAACCTGTTGCTGGTGGGGCCGGATAGCGAGAGTGAACAGTGGGTATCCGATATCGCCGATTATAGCCAGCACCCGTTTGTGATTGGCGAGAAACAGCGTTTCGGTGATCGTCATGTCGAAGTGTCCTTGCCGAACATTGAAGCGCACAGAGATAGAACCGCCGTCATTATTGATGATGTCATATCGAGCGGGCAGACCATTCTGGAGTGTATCAAAACCCTTAAATCCAATGGCATTGAACACATCCAGTGTGTCGCCGTACATGGCATTTTCGCCGACGGCTCTGATCAAGCACTGATCCAGGCGGGCCTCAGCCAATTAGTAACCGCTAATACCATTCCTCATTCATCCAATGCCATTGATATCACGCCGCAGCTGATTACAGCCGTTATCTCCATGTTGCAACCAACAAGATCAGATTCCACAGGAGTCGTATCATGAGAATCACCTTTTTAGGCGGTACCGAAACCGTAACCGGTTCAAAATTTCTACTGGAAACCGAGCGCAGCAAGGTGCTGATCGACTGTGGCCTGTACCAAGGCTACAAATGGTTGCGTGAGCGCAACTGGCAACCGCTGCCGCTGGATATCGATAAGCTCGATGCCGTGTTGCTCACTCATGCGCACCTGGATCACTCCGGCTATATCCCCGCCTTATACAAGCACGGTTTTCGTGGCCCGGTGTTTACCCATCACGCCACTAAAGACCTGTGTCAGATCCTGTTGGCAGACAGTGGTCATATTCAGGAGGAGGACGCGAAATACTACACCAAACATAAGCTGAGCAAACATGAACAACCCGAGCCGCTCTATGACCGTCAAACCGCCGAATCGAGTATGGAGTTGTTTCAGTCGGTTGACTTTGATGAACAGGTTGAAGTCGGCGATATCCGTTTTTACCTGCAACCGGCGGGGCATATTCTCGGTGCCGCCAGTATCATTATTGAAGCGGAAGGCAAACGCATTGGCTTTTCAGGCGATGTGGGCCGTTTCGATGACGTGTTGATGAAACCACCGCGCCCGCTGCCCGAACTGGATTTGTTGCTGATGGAGTCCACTTACGGCAATCGGCAGCACGATCCGCAGGACGCTGCGCAACAATTGGCTGCCGTGGTTAACCGTGTTGCTAAAAACGGTGGGGTTTTACTGGTGCCCGCGTTTGCCGTGGGGCGGGCGCAGGCCTTGCAACATTTGCTGGCAACGCTGATGCAAGAGGGTGCCATACCCAAACTGCCGATCTATCTCGACAGTCCCATGGCCATCAAAGTGTCGGATATTTTTTGTCATCACAGCGATCAGCATCGACTCAGCCATGAGCAATGTCATCACATGTGCGATGTCGTCACTTATACCCGTACCGTGGATGAATCCAAGGCGCTAGCGGGGCAGGCTTTCCCCCATATCATTATTGCCGGCAGCGGTATGGCCACTGGTGGGCGAATTCTTCACCACTTTAAACGGCTATTGAGTGATAGCCGAACCACGGTGTTGTTTACCGGTTATCAGGCCGGTGGTACCCGTGGTGCCAAGATGCTTGAAGGTGTCGATGCAGTGAAAATCCACGGTAGCTGGATTCCACTGAGGGCGGAGGTTGAGGTGATTTCCGGACTCTCGGGGCATGCGGATTATCTCGAACTCACCGAATGGTTGCGCCAATCAAAATTGGCCAGGACAACGCCCATCAAACTGATTCACGGTGACCCCGATGCGCTGGAAGGGCTGCGAGTGTATTTACAAGAGCAAACCCAGTTTAAAGTCGATGTTGCCGGGTATCGAGATATTTTACGGCTGTAGACGATACAAGATATCTATTAATTAGAGGAAAAGATGATGCAAATTGAAACCCTGAAAGATGTGTTGCACTGGACCAAAGAGTTTCACCAACACCTGAGCCAGTGCTTGTCCCACTGCGCGGATAAAAACACTGACGAGCGGGCACGGATGATACTGGCTTATCTCTCGGAACACGAAAAAACGCTGACCGACGTGGTAAGCGGTTTTGAAAAATCCGGGGATGAGCACGCCCTTAACACCTGGTGTTATGAATACGTGGAGCATCACCCGATTACCCGGCATGTTCACTGTGATGCGCCCTTTGCCGAACTGGATACCGCGCAGATTATGGAAGTGATCGTCGATCAGCACCAGCAGGTCATCGAATTGTATCGCTATCTGGCGTCACGGGCGGATATTCCGTCGGCTAAGGAATTGTTGGAGTCCTTGCGGTCGTTGGAGGAACACGAAGTGATGCGCATGGCGCAATCGTCTAATCGGTTTGGTGATTTATAGGCTGGTAAATACACACGATAGAAGGAGAAACGATATGAAACTGCATGCATTTAAATTTGGTCTGGCCTGCTCAATCAGTGCCATTGTGCTTTGGGTCATTTGCAGTGTCTTCGTCGCGGCGATGCCCGCAATGATGATGTCCATGTCCGGCGACATGGTGCATATGCAGTTGCAGGATATGGGGTGGCACCTAACCCTGGTCGGCGCACTTTGGGGGTTGGTGGCCTGGGCTGTGGTGGCTGGTTTTTCCGGGTGGTTGCTTGCCACTATTTACAACCGCTTGCTGGCCT
The DNA here is from genome assembly GCF_002377545.1 of Thalassolituus sp. UBA3500. Taxonomy (NCBI): domain Bacteria; kingdom Pseudomonadati; phylum Pseudomonadota; class Gammaproteobacteria; order Oceanospirillales; family Oceanospirillaceae; genus Thalassolituus; species Thalassolituus sp. UBA3500. Next base: position 13,652 of record NZ_DFQB01000025.1, read on the forward strand.
GAACCAGGGTGCAAGCGTCTGTTATGCCTGTTTTTTTCAGTCCTCAACCCTGACAGTTCCAGCATTAAGTGGGCGACATTTTCTAATGGATACTTCCATGGGATTTACGCCCAATGAGGGGCTGTTAATGCGTACGCGCAGCGGTGATGTTGATCCAGGTTTGCTGGCCTGGTTACAAAAGCAGGAAGGATGGTCGCCTGAAGATACGGATAAACTGCTTAATCAGGAATCCGGTTGGCGGGGGTTGTCTGGTGGTGTTGATAATATGGCTGAACTATTTGCCAGTGACCACCCACAGTGCCATCTGGCATTTGACCTATTTCGATACCGCTTCCAGAAAACATTGGGGGCTTACTTTGCGATTTTAGGTGGCCTGGACGGTATTGTGCTCAGCGGTGGTGTTGCTGAACTTAATCCGGCTCTTTGCCAAGAGCTCTTGTTGGGGTTATCCCATTTGGGCGTTGAATTGCACGCCGAATCGGCCAACAGCAACCTGCCGATATCGCTTTCCTCAATGACATCAAAAGTGCAGTGCTGGGTAGTTGCCTCGGATGAGGCGGCGATGATGCTACACGCTGTCCAGCAGCAATTCTCTAACGAATTTAGCAATCAGCCAGTCGCTGACTGAGGCATAGCCATGTATGTGATAGACCAACAAAACGATCACCGTGTTGAGCAACGAGCCAGGATGTACCGCGAGACTTACCCAGCGTTTGCTCATTGGGCAAACGGTTACGGGGTGATACAGCACAGCGATGAAACACAGGTACGCATATTTGATCTGTGCCAGCAACTGGTGTGTGAGGGGCGCTTCAAACAGATTGATGAGGTTCTGGAGATTTTGTCGGCTACCGACCGGCTGACCAGTGCGGCCATGTGGTTGGTGGTGCATATGACTTATAGCACCAAAGTGGATTTTTCCGGTAGCGCACTCGACGCTGAAGATTTTAAAGCCAATCCACAGGGGCATACCGGTGGCTCCCTGAATATGGTGCCTGCCTATGTCGCTTACATGGTGGCTAACCACCTGGCGGGAATCACACGAAGCTGGTTGATGGGTCAGGGCCACTGTGTGGCGGCCATCGACGCGGTCAATGTGTTACTGCAAAACCTCTATCCGGAACAGGCGGAGCGCTACCCCCTAAGTGATGAAGGTCTATCGCAATTGGCGCAGGATTTTTACAGCTACGCGATTACGGATGATGGTCGCCCCGCAGTGCCAGTAGGCAGCCATGTCAATCCACACACGGCGGGCGGTTTGATTGAAGGCGGGTATTTGGGTTTTGCGGAGCTACAATACGTGCATATGCCACTGCCCGGCGAACGATTGGTGGCATTTTTGAGCGATGGCGCCTTTGAAGAGCAACGCGGCAGTGATTGGGCCAGCCGTTGGTGGCGCGCCGAGGATTGTGGCTTGGTAACGCCGGTGATGATTGCCAATGGTCGGCGTATCGATCAGCGTTCCAACATGTACCAGCAGGGAGGTCTGCCCTGGTTTTACGAACATCTGGAGCAGAATGAATTTCATCCGATCGCCATCGACGGGCGCGATCCAGCTGCGTTTATCTGGGGAATATTTGAATCTGAAGCACGCTTGCAAGCCTGCAGTGCACATATTCGTGCAGGAAAAATGTGTTATCCGGTGAAACTGCCGTACCTGATTGCCGAAACGGAAAAAGGCTACGGTTTTTACGGTGGTGGCACCAATGCAGCCCACGGCACGTCTTTGCCCGGCAACCCTCGTAGCGATGCCGCGGCTCGGCAGCTATTCAATGAACACGCTGCCAGGCTCTTTCTGCCGCGTACTGAGCTGACCAGTGCAATCGAAAAAATAACACAACATAAGGCAGATAACCGGGTACCGGAAAAATACCATGCGCTCGGTCAGCGTGATGTCGTTTTAAAACTACCTACTGCTTCACCACAGTGCGAAAAGGGGCAAGCATTGTCACCCATGGCAGCCGTAGATAAGCGCTTGTGTGAGTGGCATCTCGCCAATCCGGGCGTGCGCGTACGTATCGGCAACCCTGATGAGCTACGCAGTAACCGCATGGGCCAAACGCTGGACCTTCTCAAACACCGGGTGTTAAACCCGGAAGACGGTGTGGCCGAGTCGATACAAGGGGCTGTCATTACCGCTCTGAATGAGGAAGCCGTAGTGAGTGCGGCACTGGCGAATAAAGGTGGTATGAACCTGGTGGTCAGCTATGAAGCCTTTGCCATGAAAATGATTGGTGCCTTGCGGCAGGAAATCATTTTTGCGCGGCACCAAAAAGAACTGAATCGACATCCGCGCTGGTTATCGTTGCCGGTTATCGCTACTTCGCATTTGTGGGAGAACGGCAAAAATGAGCAATCCCATCAGGATTCCGCGTTTGGTGAAGTTCTACTGGGTGAAATGAGTGATATGGCACGCGTCGTATATCCCGCTGATGCCAGTACGGCGGTTGCTTGTCTCGATGCCTGTTACCAGAGCCAGGGCCAGGTTTGGGCCATGACCATACCTAAACAGGAAATTGTGGTTTCATTCAGTTACGAACAAGCTCAGCAGTTAGTTGAAAATGGAGCGTTGACATTGGAAGAAGATGATAAAGTTGATGTTCAATTAGTTGCGGTGGGTGCTTATCAACTCCAGGTTTGTCGTGAGGTTGGTCAGCGTCTCAGAGAAAAAGGCATTGGCTGCCGTATTACTTATTTGCTTGAGCCTGGCCGTTTTCGTATTCCGCGCGACAGGCACGAACAGCCATTTGTCTGTTCGTCATCGCAGCAGACCAAGTTGTTTGACGATGAGATTCGTTTGCGGATTTTTGTATCCCATATGCGACCTGAAATATTGCTGGGCACTTGTAGGCCGCTGGATTTGGGCAATGACCGTTGTTTGGCATTTGGTTATCGAAACCGCGGTGGAACATTAGATACGCTGGGCTTGCTGGAGGCAAATCAATGTAGCGCCCGGTTCATTGTAGCAGCGACTTTGAAAAAGATGAGTTTAGGAGAAGATTGATGGATAAAGATGGTCGCACGACTCACTATGATAAGGGTAGCCTAACGCTCTCCGGTACCGTGATGCTGGGGACCGGAGTCATGATAGGCGCGGGTATTTTTGCCCTGACCGGGCAAATGGCGGAAATGGTGGGCGTACTGTTCCCGCTGGCATTTCTGGCAGCAGCGGTGGTCGTTTCTTTCAGTGCCTACTCTTACGTCAAAATTTCCAATGCCTACCCTTCCGCCGGAGGGATAGGGATGTATTTACACAAGGCTTATGGCGACAGCTTACCGACGGCATTCAATGCACTGTTGATGTACTTCTCCATGGTGATTGCACAGAGCTTCCTGGCGCGGACTTTTGGCTCCTATACCATGCAATTATTCGGTGGTGATGAATCCGGGCGAACGGTGGCGATGCTGGGTGTGGGGCTGATTATTTTTGCGTTTATCGTCAATTTGTTGAGTAACCGCTTTATTCAAAAGGTAGCTGGGTTTATCGGGGTGTTAAAGATTGGCGGCATTTTGGTGTTCGGCATTATCGGTGTGTGGGTGGCCGATAGCCTGGCGCTAGATTTCGGTCACACGGATAACGTTGAAACCTCCGGAAATTTTCTTGGTGCTACCGCTCTCGGGATTCTGGCTTTTAAAGGTTTTACCACCATTACCAACAGTGGATCCGAGGTAATCGATCCTAAGCGAAATGTTGGAAGAGCTATCGTTATCTCTATTGTTGCGTGTGTAGTCATCTACACCCTGGTTGGCTTTTCAGTGGCCAGTAACCTATCCCTGAGTGAAATCATAGATACTCGCGATTATTCCCTGGCAGCGGCTGCGCGACCAGCGCTTGGAGAATACGGAGTATGGTTTACAGTCGCAATTGCCATGACGGCAACTGCGGGCGGCATTCTTGCCAGTATTTTTGCGGTGTCCCGGATGCTGGCCATGTTGACCGAAATGAAACTGGTTCCTCATCGCCATTTCGGTATGCCGGGAAGCATCCAAAAACATACACTTGTCTATACCGTGGTACTCGGTATTTTTCTTACGGCCTTTTTTGACCTGTCGCGGATAGCCGCCCTGGGTATTGTCTTTTATCTGGTCATGGACATCGCCATTCATTGGGGCGTGATTCGTTATTTGGCGGATGAAATAAAAGCCAAGCGCTGGGTGCCCATTGTGGCCATTGTTTTCGATTTGCTGGCACTGATCGGTTTTGTTTGGGTGAAACTGAACGCTGACCCGTGGGTTATCGGCGTTGCTCTTATCGCGATGTTACTGATCGCAGCGGGCGAGAGGTGGTTCTTGCATTCGAATAGACGGCAACGACTACTACACGAAGACGGTAAGCACCAGCGTCAGCATTGATGTCTGCTGTTCAAATTTAAACATCAGGTGGTTAAGTGGCGGAAAAGCGCATGAATGAACCTAATGAAACTAAGCATCGGCTTCTTATTTACGCACTCCCCTATTTATTAGTAAACATCAGCAGATGGTGGAGTATTAGAGAAGGTGAGGCCAATGAGCAAACGTGAATTCACAATACATTGTCCCGTATGTCAAATGACAAAAATAGATCGATCTTTGTCGCTCAAATATCAGGGCGTCGATCACTACTTTTGTTCATCTCAGTGTCTAGAGCGATTTAAAGAGCACCCTCACCTGTTTGTGGGCGACCCCAAACATGGCTTGTCGCCAAAGCAAAAGGGACAGGCGGCACTGAAAACACGTCGCATTGGTTTCGCTGAGGCTGTTGGCGACGAACTTAAAGCCACACTGGATCAATCCCTGTTGTCTCTTATGGGGGTAGAAGCACTCAGATTTGAGGGGCACTGCCTTTACGTGAGTTACGATCTTTTTCAAGTTTCCTTGGAGGAAATCGAAGCAACTATCGAGCAAACTGCGGCAAAGCTACATTCCGGTATGTTGGAGCGGGTAAAACGCGGATTTATTCATTACAGCGAGGAGTGTGAACTTGATAATCTCGCGCATCCCGGCGGGGACGGTAGCTGCCACGGAGGAAGTTGAAAGTAAAACAAAATATGAATTCAGTCCGTTTTACTTCGCTGTCTCGCTATGGGTGTGATGCCGTCACTAATGGTTGGCGATGAAATCTGTTAGCCCTTGGTATAGAGAATCTTAGGGGTTGATCTTCAATATACCTATATCGCGTGCACCCCTGTTTAAAGAGAATTTGGCTTCTTCTCTTTAACGTGAAAATACGGGGTAAAAATTTATATTTCGACACCGATTGCTGAAATGATGGTGATATTACAGATGCTGTCAACAAATCAAGTCAACCGTCCATAATGGAGGTCAATGTCTAATTTTGTTTTACCTGGTGTGGCACTAGTCGCGGTGGTAGTTTTATTTCTGCCGACAGTACGCAATGCTGCGCGCTGGAGAGCCACGGTGACACCACTGGCGTCGATTATCGGCAGCGGATTTCTGATTTCCGGGCCGTTGCTGACTCATGTCGTGGCGGCGTGGGCTCCGGTTGCGATGCTGGGTATTCTCCTGGTGGCATTTGCGATCGGTGCTGTGATCCGTTTCAACATTATCCATGCCGAGCCACTTCTTGCCGATGCCGGGCATTTCCGCATCGTTATGCCGTTACAACGCCTGTCGGACCTCGCCCTGGGATTGGCTTATATTGTCTCGGTCGCTTTCTACGTACGTTTGCTGGCGTCCTTTGTACTGCGTTTTGGCGGTCACCGTGATGCGGTGATCGAAAATGTGCTGACCACGGTAGTGTTGTTATTTATTGCCATCGTGGGTTGGTTTCGCGGCCTCGGTGGGCTGGAGAAAATGGAAGAAGCCGCGGTGGCAATCAAGCTGGCCATCATCGCTGCATTGTTGATTGGTCTGGTTGGGTTCGATTGGCATTGGATCGTCAGTGATCAAACCCTTATTAATCCGAATGAAAACCTTACCGGAATTGAAAGTATCAGGCTGTTGGCGGGACTGCTGCTGATTGTGCAGGGATTCGAAACCTCGCGTTACCTGGGCAACGCCTATGATCCTGCAATGCGGGTGCGATCAATGAGATTGGCGCAACTCATCGCCGGCGGTATTTATCTGCTGTTTGTGATTACGGGGCTGCCTCTGTTGATGGAGTTTCATGGTATTGCCGATGAAACGGCGATTATTACCCTGGCGGGTCGTGTTGCCGAAATATTGCCCGCGCTATTGATACTGGCGGCGGTGATGAGTCAATTCAGTGCTGCCGTTGCCGACACAGTGGGGGCAGGGGGATTGTTCAGTGAGCTGAGCGGTAGCCGACTTTCATCTCGACTGGGCTATATCGGTCTTGTGGCGGTAGCGATCTTGTTGGTTTGGACCGGTAATGTGTTTGATATTGTGACATTGGCATCGCGTGTGTTTGCGGCGTACTACCTGTTGCAGTGCCTGGTGGCAATAGCGGCTACTTTTAGGGCTGTCCGGTTAACCGGAGTACAGTGCGTGATTCTATTAACGTCATTTTCGGCGATGGCGATGATGTTGGCTCTGATAGTGGTGTTCGCTATCCCGGTAGGTTGATTTCGCAGATCTAAAGTGGCATGAAAGAGACATTTAATGGTGACGCTAACCTGAGTGTTCTCCACGACAGGTGGACACAGAGTTGCCTTGTGGGCATCGCGGGAGCGTTATCAGTGAGAGCAATGCTGGCAGTGATGATTCTGGTGCGCTGTATAACAAACTGGAAGGAAAAATACTGCCGTTTTTACGATAACCACAAAGGATGGATCAAGGTGATGAAAGCAAGTATTGGGTAAAATGCTTCATTTTTTAATAGTCACCGTATGATGCGGAGGTACGCAAGTGATGCTTACATACGTTAGGGAAAATTAGTTCGAACAATTAACGTAACATCTTCTTATCGGTTAAAAGTTTTTCGTTAAACGGATATACGGTGCCTGAATCCGGCTTCATCAAGTGCTGATCTTTATCAGGACAATCTACAATCGATAACAAATGTCGGATGACATTAAGACGAGCGCACTTTTTATTATTGGCTTTGACGATATACCAGGGGGCATGATCGCTATGGCTATGCTGTAGCATTTTGTCACGGGCAAGGGAGTAATCGTCCCAGTGCTCGATAGCTGTAGTATCAATTGGGCTGATCTTCCACTGTTTTAATGGATTAATTCGTCGATCATCTAATCTACTTTGCTGTTCATCCCGCGATATATCGAGATAGTATTTGATAATTTGGATACCTGTATCGCAAAGCATCTTTTCAAACGGTACGACCGCTTTCATAAATTGCTTATATTCTTTTTCCGAGCAAAAGCCCATGACTTTTTCCACACCCGCGCGGTTATACCAGCTGCGATTCATCAGGACCATTTCCTGCCGACTTGGCAGGTGGGCTGAGTAACGTTGGAAGTACCAGCTATTGGTATCGCGCTCAGAGGGTTTTCCCAGGGCGACGACTCGCGTTTCCCTCGGGCTTAGATGCTCAGTGATTCGCTTGATGACACCATCTTTACCGGCGGCATCCCGGCCCTCAAATATGACCAGCAGTTGCAGGTCGTTTTTGATAATGTGCCGCTGAAGTTTAACGAGTTGTATTTGGAGCTCTCTGAGTTCTGTTTTATAGGATGGCTTTTTCTTCGCTGAACTTGTCATCACATCACCTTGTTAGTAAATCGATTCAGCCTGTCATACAGGTAGATTATCCGATTTCATATTTCCTCATACCACTGCTCTGGTTGACGAATTCACCAGAGGTATGGCGGCTATAACCAGGAAAATACCCAGCCACTGTATTGAAGATAGCGACTCAGCAAAATATGTGTAACCTAAATACAGCCCGAATACAGGCGTTAGAAAACTGTAGACATTGATTTTGTATAATGGCGCAGTATCCATCAGCCAGAACCACAGAATAAATGGCAGAGCAGTGCCGGGCAATGCCAGTGCCAGTAAGATCCACACGTAATCCCAGTTCCAACTCAGGGGCGGCAAGGAAGTGTTAAAAAAGGCCAATAGCGACAGGGGGATAGCCCCCAGTAAGAGCTGGAATCCCATGGCATATAGCACATCGACACGATTAGCAGACTTCTTCAACAAGATATTGCTGATCGCTAAACCCGCAGCGGCAATAACAACATAGGCAATACCGCTCAATGACTGAACATCTGTGGCGAAAAGACTTTCCGCACTGATGACCACAATTCCTGAAAAACCGAGTAGAGTACCCAGCAGTGCCCGCTTCCCTATGCGTTCGTTCAGAATATGCCAGCCCAGAAGGCCGGCAATTAGAGGTTGTGTGTTGGTGAGTACGGTTGCCAGTCCGGGTGTGATTAGGCTGCCCGCATAGAACATGCCCCAGAACCCAATACTCGTTGCGGTTAGACCAATGCCAAGGATATAGAGGCAGACTTTAGTGGACTTTGGGAAAGGTCTACCTAGCATCCAAGCGATGACAATTAAAAAGAAACCCGCAATCGCTGCTCTAAGAAATGCCGTCAACATAATCGGGGCATAGGGTAAACTAAGGGAGATGAGCGGGAAGCATATTGCCCATAACACCATGGTGAACACAGCGCCACCAGTAATAAATACCTTAGCCGGCATAGGGCGAATCGCTATATCCACTGTCTAGCTGCTGGGTCTTTCTGGATTCTCTTCCATTACCATATCTCATTTATCAAACAATGAATCCGTTTGTTTAAGTGTTATTTTTAATTGCGCTAGCATTTCATCTACCGTGCCCATGTAATCGTACTTGTATTTACTCATTTTTTCCTTGACGTGTGGATAGTCGCTGGCCATCAGATTTCTCATAGCAAGTAGTTTTCTTTGCATTCTGTCGACTTGATCCTGAAGGTTCTGCATACGCTCCGGAGAGCTGCCAAGGGTTTGGAAGCTTGCTTGCCGTTCCGCTACTGTGCGGTCATATTTTTCAATGTCTTTTATGGGGTCATGTGCAGAGTGTGGATAAGCCAATTCAACAAATAACAGCGGGTAGAAAAATACGAATATGGAGAGAGATCTTTTCAACATGTGATTTTTCATATTTATGGATTTAGAGTCGTGATTGCCTAAGCGGATTTAATTATTTTTCGATGGCGATAAATTCAGTGGTCGTGCGAATCGCTTGTATTGCCTCTTGCTGTCAGTATCTGATATTGATCCGGCGTAAGTGATGGAAGCCTTTGTAGAAATGCCACCATATTCCAAATCCGGTCGTCACTGTGAGTTGGTCCCCAAGCGGGCATGCCCGATGCCTTAATGCCGTGCTTGATAATCCAGAATTGGCGTTGAATAGCTATTTCTTCACTACCTGTGTCGCTGCCATGCTCATGCCCATGGGCATCTGCCGTGGCGGTCAAGTTAGGTGGGGAAGGATACAGGCCGATGGTAAAGTCACTCTCATTTTTACCCGGCTTGAGGTGGCAGCCTGCACACATATCGTTGTAGTCAGCACCTCCAGCCAACAATCGATCGGACGTATTCAAATTACTAGGAATTTGAATATCGCTGGCAGCTCGGGCAATGGATCGTTCGCGCAGGGTTTCCAGCAGCCAGTAACTGAGTTTGTTATGGGGCACGTCGGCACCGATGGGATATAGGCCCGAGTAGATAAATAAGCCAGCGCCCACCAGGCCAATGACCGTAGCGATAAGCAGGCTCCTAATAAATGCGGTGAGCGTTGGCATAGGACATTCCTTAGGTTTATGCGTTAGTGCTGATGTTCAGAGTGTTGTTCATCTGAAGCTTTCTTCTGGCCATCTTCACTAGCATCTTCGTGGCTCATTGAATAGTCACCATCGCTGTGATGCATATCCTTCATGCACTGCTTCATCATGGCTTGCATGACAGGATCGTTCATATCCATCTTGCTGTGATCCATATCCTTCATTGCGGCGCAATTCGGGTTTTCTGCGTCTTTCATGTGCTCCTTAGGATCATGGGCTTGAGCTGAAAAAGTCACGCCAAGGGCAGCGAGAACGAGAACGGGGGATAGAAGTTTACGTTTCATTGAGTGTTTCCTCGGAGGAGTAAAAGTCATGTTGACCAGACAATGTTAATTATTAAAACCAGAACCTGAGGCCCGCGACGATCTGGGTGTCAGAGCGATCATCGCCTGCGGCGCGCCGGTAATCCGCTGTATCGCCATAAGTGCTCGTCCATTCCACTCCAATGTAGGGGGCAAATTGACGGCTGAACTCATAACGCAGACGCACACCCAACGCGAGATCCGACAGGCCGGAGCCTAAACCATTTTCCGGGTCGCCCTTGCCGTACAGATTCAGCTCAGCGCGGGGTTGTAAAATCAGGCGTTGTGTCAGCAATAATTCATATTCAGCTTCAGCGGCTAGTGCGGTCCGACCGTTGTCGCCCACATAGGCGGTAACATCCAGTTCAAACCAATAGGGGGCAAGCCCTTGTAGACCCAGCGCCAACCATTGGCGATCTTTGCCTTCGTTATATTGGTCAAATCGCAGGCCAAGTTGGGTATCAAAATAGGCGTTCAGCGCATGACCCCAGAGCAGATCGGTGGAGCTTTCTTCCAAGGTTCCACTTGCAATATCACCTTCCGCCTTGATGACGAGTCGATCGAAGGTGGTGCCGTACCATGCCTGGAGGTCGTAAACTATGGTTTCACTACCGGTTTTACTGTCTTCCTGGTATTCGAAACGGTCACCTAGTACCGCCCAAAAGCTATGTTCATCGGCCAGCTTCAGTTGTGGCGACCCTGATTGAACGTAGGGGCTAGCGGTCAAACTAAAACCATCCGAGTAGGCGTGAGGGTCGCGGGCGTCAGCGGGTGCGCTACCACCTTGCGCTTTCTTCTCGCCTTGATCCATCTGTGCAAGGACAAAATTCGCGTGCAAACTGGTGGCAAATAGCACCAACACTGCCAACCAGTTCATAGTCTTCATTTTCATTCCCATTCTCATGACACTACCACCTCACGGAACATGCCCGCATCCATATGAAACAGCAGGTGGCAATGCCAGGCCCAGCGGCCCAGGTCATGCGGTGTAGTTAAGTAACTGATTCGTTGGGCGGGCTGTACCGGTATAGTATGACGACGCACCCGCAGTTCCCCCTGATCAGTTTCCAGTTCGCTCCACATGCCGTGCAAATGCATGGGATGGGTCATCATTGTGTCGTTTTGCAGGATGATTCTGACCCGTTCATTATGGCGCAATGATACCGGCGTACTTTTGCCAAATTCGAGCCCGTCAAACGACCAGCTGTAACGTTCCATATTACCGGTTAGGTGGAGTTCGAGTTCCCTCACGGGTTCGCGCTGGTCATCCAAAATGCCGTCAATGGATTTTAAATCTGCCAGAGTTAGTACGCGATGGCCCTGTGGTCGTAGTCCTTTTTCGCTTAGATCTCGAAGGCCTATGCCAGGATCATCCAAAGTAGTACGGGGTGTATTGACGCGCTGATCGACAGATGGGCCATACTCCGTGCGTGCGTGGCGCACGGTAGACGAGGGCTTGGCGAGAGGACTGCGTGTGGCCTGGTTCATACCCGGCATACTTTGGCCGCTGTGCTGGCTGTGATCCATTGCCATGCCACCGTGCATGTTGGAGTGATCCATGCCCCCCATATCCATATTACCCATGCTCATCGCACTGTGATCCATACCTTTTTGGTTCATTTCCTGGTGACTCATGGCGCCCATCATGTCGGTCATGGTCAGCCATTCCACCGGATCAAGTGTTGGTATGGAAGCCGACAAGCCTTGGCGAGTGGCCAGTGTGCCTAAAGCATAACCGCTACGCTCCATACTTTGTGCAAAGAGGGTATAAGCATCGTCTTTAGGTTCTACTAGCACATCGTAAGTTTCACCTGGACCAAAACGGAATTCATCGATGCTTACTGGCTCAACATCTTGGCCGTCCGATTGGATGACGGTCATTTTTAAGCCGGGAATGCGCACGTCAAAGAAGCTGTTACTGGCAGCATTGATAAAACGCAGTCTTACTCGGTCTCCTTTGTTAAACAGTCCCGTCCAATTGCTAGCAGGAGCAGTGCCATTCATTAAATACGTGAACGTAGCCGCCGACAGATCGGCTAAATCCGTTGGATTCATACGCATCTGATTCCACATCTGACGCTTATCCAATGCGGCTTGAAGACCCATGTTCGATACATCACGGGTAAAATCAAAAAACGTAGGCTGGCTGAAGTTGTAGATATCGCTCTGCATTTTCAGCTTGCTGAAGGCATGCATGGGGTCTTCGTCAGTCCAGTCAGAGAGCTGCACCACGTGATCCTGATCGGTGTGATGTCTTTCACCTGCGCGGGGCTCGATGATCAAAGCGCCGTACATCCCCGTCATTTCCTGAAAACCGGAATGGCTGTGGTACCAGTAGGTGCCGCTCTGGCGCAGTGTAAAGCGATAGATAAAGGTTTCGCCGGGTGCAATACCTTTGAAGCTTATGCCGGGCACACCATCCATCTGATAAGGCAACAGAATGCCGTGCCAGTGTATCGAGGTGGCCACGGGCAGGCGATTAGTCACGCGGATTGTGACCTCATCACCTTCGCGCAAGCGCAGGGTTGGGGCCGGGATTGATCCATTGATGGTCGTGGCCATCCGAGTGACACCGGTAAAATTGACCGGCGTCTCTGCGATGACCAGATCAATTTCACGCCCGCTGAGCACGGGTGCTGAGCCAAGTGAAGTCGTGCTGCTTACGGCAGCCTGCAACCAGGACGGTGTGGCGGCCAGTACACCACCAGCGGCCAGGCCCTGCACAAATCGGCGGCGACTCAGCTGCCAGGACGGCTTGGGTTGGGGAAACCATGAGGTCATTGGTCAATCTCTTGTTAGGGAAATATTGGTTATTCCATATCTTGGTCCCGCATACTAGCCAGGCATGCCTGACACCCGCATGACTCCAGAATGACAAAGTTGTAATCTGGGTGTCATCTTCCTGCGGGTTAGCCAGGTTTATGCTGTTTCCAAACCCATTCTGAAACGACGGAGTAGGACAACGATGCGGCTATTGGTGGTCGAAGACGAAATCAAGACTGGCGATTATCTACAGCAGGGGCTGACGGAGGCCGGGTTTATGGTCACTTTGGCGCGAAATGGTTTAGATGGTCATCACCTGGCCATGACGGAAACCTTCGATCTGTTGGTGCTGGATGTCATGCTGCCGGATGTCGATGGCTGGCGCATTATTCAGTCGTTGCGCGAGGCTGGACGTCAGACCCCGGTACTTTTCCTAACCGCACGCGATAGCATTGATGACCGGGTTAAGGGCCTTGAGTTGGGTGCGGATGATTATCTGGTTAAACCTTTCGCATTCGCCGAGTTGTTGGCCCGTGTAAGAACGTTATTGCGCCGCAGTTCTGTGCCCGTAATGACTGACCAGATTCGCGTAGCCGATCTCACTCTGGATTTACCTCGGCACCGTGCCACGCGTGCGGGTCGTAAAATCAACTTAAGCCATAAAGAGTTTTGCTTGCTGGAGTTGCTGGTTCGCCGCCAGGGTGAAGTGCTACCGCGTTCGCTGATTGCCTCGCAAGTGTGGGACATGAACTTTGATTCCGATACTAATGTGATCGATGTGGCCATCCGTCGCCTGCGCTCCAAGATAGATGACGATTTTGAGCCTAAATTGATTCACACGGTAAGGGGGATGGGCTACAAGCTGGAAGTGGATGACGAGCATGATGTGGAGTAGTCGTCTTGGCAAGCATCCACTATCGCTAACCGCCCGGGTGATGGCCTTTGTTGCCCTTGCCATTGGGCTAAGTCTTCTGGTGATTGGTTATCTGGTGGACAACGCGGTCAAGCGCCATTTCGCCGAACAGGACGCTGACGAGTTGGAGGTCATGACAAGGGCTGTGGATCGAGCCTTACGCAAAACGGGTGACGGCTCTTCACACTTGGGTGAGGCGTTGTCGCACGCGATATCGGGTCATCACGGTGTCTATTTTCAGGTCTGGGATAAGGAAAAGCGCCTGATTTACGGCCCCTCAGCGAACGATTTTGCAAAACCTATTAATACCTTTGCCCCGGTGTCCAGTATTCAGGTTGGCAACGTATATCACTGGCAGGGAGATGGGAAAACCTACCGGGGAACCATCACGCAAACCCAGGTGGGTGGCCAAGAATACTACATCGTTACCGCCATTGACATGGATGCTCATATCCAATTTCTGGAGAATTTTCGTCGTAGCTTATGGCTTATCATGTTACTCGCAGGCATGGTGACGCTATTGGCGGCCTGGTATGGTGTGCATCAGGGGCATGCGCCACTGCGCGGGTTGAGCGAAGCCATGCGTGAAATACAGGCTGATCGCCTGCATGTGCGACTTGATTCCGAGGCGGTGCCCGGGGAACTTCAAAATCTCGTTTCTTCATTCAATTTTATGCTTGGCCGATTGGAAGACAGTTTTGCCCGCTTGTCCCATTTCTCCGCCGACATCGCCCACGAATTGCGCACGCCTCTTACCAATATCATCACCCAGACTCAGGTCGTTCTGGGAAAGTCACGAAGCCTGGTTGAATACCGCGAACTGCACTATTCAAACCTGGAAGAATTGGAACGCTTGGCAAAAATGGTCAACGACATGCTCTGGCTGGCTCAAAGCGAGCATGGACTGCTTAAGCCGGTATGGGAGTCACTGGGTATGGCTCAGGAAGTCCGTAAGCTATTTGATTTTTTTGAGGCGCTGGCAGAGGAAAAGCACATACAGTTAATGCTGGAAGGACAGGCGCCGAAAATTAAGGGTGATCGTGCCATGCTGCGGCGCGCCATGTCCAATCTGTTATCCAATGCGATACGCCACTCACCCGAGGGAGAAAGCGTGAAGGTTCGTCTGGATGTGTCGGACGAAGGGCAGGTTTTACTCAGCGTACAGAATACGGGGCCGGAAATTCCCGCAGAACATTTGCCCAGAATTTTCGACCGTTTCTACCGGGTTGATCCTTCACGTCAGCGCCAGAGTGAAGGGGCTGGATTGGGCTTGGCGATTGTTAAGTCCATCGTGGAAGCACACTACGGCAGTATCGACGTGTCTTCAGATTACGGTATGACCTCCTTTTCGATCTGCTTTCCACAAGCGGCTATTAATTGGGACTGCGAAGAAGGGGCTTTGCCATGAGTCTATTTTCCATCGGAAAATTAGCGCAAGCTGCACAAGTCAGCGTCGAAACCATCCGCTACTACGAACGCCGTGGCCTCATCACTCAGCCTCCAAAACCGGCTCAAGGATACCGCACTTATACCAAGGCCACCCTGGCACGGATTTTATTCATCAAACGTGCCCAGGAACTGGGCTTTACTCTGGAGGAGATCGAAAACCTCTTGGTACTGGGCGAATCCCATTGCTCGGAAGTCCAGGAGTTGGCGGAAAGTAAACTGGTCAGCGTGCGGTCAAAAATCAACGATTTGTGCCGCCTGGAGCGTGTTTTAGAGGGTTTAGTCACCCAGTGCCGCTCCAATCCCGACAACACAGCCTGTCCGATTGTGGAGTCGTTACAACCTGACAAAGACCTCTCCTGAGTCGGACTTGACTCCGTACCGAAGTACGGCGTTTACACTGGCTTCATTGAATGCATTCCATGGAGTCCGCCATGCCCGCAAACGACGAGTTCGCCAAAAATAATCTACCCCTGATCGGCGGGGTGCTGGCTGCTGTTGGCGCCAGCCTTTGCTGCATCGGCCCGTTCGTTTTACTCACACTGGGGATCAGCGGGGCCTGGATCGGGAACCTGACTCTGCTGGAGCCCTATCGTCCCGTCTTTATCGCCATCGTGATGATGCTATTGGGTTGGGCGGGCTGGCAGATCCACCGGCCAGTTGAGGGCTGCGAGCCGGGCACCGCCTGCGCCGTACCGCAAACGCGAAAACGCCGACGGGTTATTTTCTGGATCATGGCCATCATCGCGTTGGTTCTTGTCACCAGCAGCTACTGGATTCCCCTGATGGTTTAAAAATGCGTTGCCCAAGACTGGAGTGAATCATGCACAAAATCACAATAGCCCTTGTATTCACCATCACCAGCCTGTCTGCCTGGGCTAAACCTCAGATTGTAACTCTGAACCTGCCAACCATGAACTGCGCCATGTGTCCGATCACGGTCAAGAAGGCCCTTAGCAAAGTAAAAGGCGTCACCAAGGCCGAGGTCAGTTTTGAACACAAGCAGGCGGTGGTCACTTTTGAGGATACTCAGACCAGCGCAGGGAAACTCATTGAAGCGACCACCAATGCCGGTTATCCCTCAACCCTTGTGGAAACAGAAACGCCATGACAAAACGACAGGAAAGGCGTTTTGCACAGCTCAGCTGCCCGAAGGGTGGCGTACAGGGAAGTACGTCATGACCTCAAATGTGATTTTAGATTCAGAATTGACCTGTCCGAAATGTGGCCATAAGAAGCTCGAAACCATGCCGACGGATGCCTGCCAGTGGTTCTATGAGTGCGAAGGTTGTCACGCTGTACTTAAACCCAAACCCGGTGATTGTTGTGTGTATTGTTCTTACGGTTCGGTACCATGCCCGCCTGTTCAACAAGAGGGGCGTTGCTGTTCTTAGAGAACTCATATTGACATTGTACGGTTCAGGCCGGATTGTTCGCGGTAAAGTGCTTGAGTTTTTCTTTCATTGCTCACTCGTTTCGCCGTCGAAAGACTCCAGGATTGGACAACCCTTGTCACTGGAACCACACAGATTGGTGAGCAGTCGCAGTTCGTCCCGCAAAGTGGTCAATTCCTCCAGATGATGTTGAATGTCTTCCAGCTTGTGATGCGCCAGTTCCCGGACTTTGGGCTTGGCTTTTTGCGGGTTTTCCCGAAACTGAAGTAGCTGTTTGATTTCATTCAGGCTAAATCCCATCTTTTGCGCCCGCTTGATAAAGCGCAGTCGTGAGAGATCTTTATCGAAATACAGTCGGACTCCAGCATCATTGCGATGTACTTCGGGCACCAGTTTGATTTTTTCGTAATAACGCAGGGTATCAGCACTGATTTCCAATGTTGCGACCACTTCACCAATTCGCATCATGATTTAAAACCAGAAACAGCCATGAGCCACTTTTTCATAGTAAATAACTTTCATTGAGCAGGTAAGCCCCAATGGCCATTAGCGTGATGCCTCCTGCAATCTCAAAACCACGACGCCAACACTCGATGGTTTTCAGGTTTTCCAACCAGCCGATGCTGATAGCACCCACGGCAAGCGGGATCACCCGACCGAGAGCGAACGCCAACATCAACAAACCACCATAAAAACCCGATCCGATCGAGGCACTAACACCGAGTCCGATCCATAACCCCGGCGAACAGACCGGACAGATCCCGACCGTAAACGGCATACCCAATAAGAAGGCTCCCCAGAGCGTCGCCGCGCGTTTTCCCCGCAATGGCAACCAGGGTAACGGAATTTTCAACCAGCCCGTCCAGAGCAAACCCAGCGCTGCACCGATACCTAACACCACATGGGTGAGTATGAGCCCGGCGGCAAAGGCCAGGCCATAACTGACCGCCTCACGGAAAGCGCGTGCGCGAGTGACGTAGGCCAGTAC
Organism: Thalassolituus sp. UBA3500; assembly: GCF_002377545.1. Taxonomy (NCBI): domain Bacteria; kingdom Pseudomonadati; phylum Pseudomonadota; class Gammaproteobacteria; order Oceanospirillales; family Oceanospirillaceae; genus Thalassolituus; species Thalassolituus sp. UBA3500. The sequence continues at coordinate 31,153 of NZ_DFQB01000025.1, forward strand.
AACAGGAATGGAGGCGAAAGCCACCGGCATAAAGCTGAACAGAAAACCAGCCAATAAAGCCGCACCCAGACCGGCAACTCCGCCCATTTGCATCCAGGCTGTGGTATCCATCAGTGCGCTTTACCTTGAGGTGCTGAAGGCTCCTCCAATCGCTTCAGAATCTCCTGACTTGATCTCTTGATAGCGCACCCGGTCGTCGTTCAATTCAGCGATCACCGCTTTTGCCAGCGCTTTTATTTTCTGACAACGACCGCATCCGGAAGCCGTCAATACTTCCACTAAGACTGACTGGCTTTCAGTTTCTGCGCTCATGACAGGCTTTGCAACCACAAAGTGAGCGGCAGCAAGGCGTAAGCCGCAAAAAGGGAAAGCAGAAGTATCACTGTACTCGCCCACAATACTGCCTTTTGCCATCGCAAGCGGTTTTTGTCCGCTAGAGCGCAGACTTTGATCCGATGCAATCGCCAGTAGCTATAAACTAATGCGGCAGCGGTTAAGGAAAATGTGACGACTTTGTACTGCGACAATGTCGTTAACCAAGGCATCACGGCCACCATCGAAGCCACAGCGCTTCCGAGCCCAAGCGCGACCAATACAATTGGTAGCGCGCAACAGGTGGTACCGATAAGCGCGAGCCCCAGGCCGCTGAAAAGAGAGGTATCGGTTTTCGCCTGTTCAGTGTTCATCGAAATCTAATCATTGCGATCATTCTTTTTGAGGCTTTACGGGTTGCACCTGGAATTGGCGCAAGGTAAACCCGGCGTCATTGATCAAGGTTTTAAGCGATGCTTGATTCATGGGTTCCAGCGTGTCCGCCTCAAAGATCACCAATCCATCATTCAATTTGATAATCACACTGGATTTATCTACGCCATCAAGCGCTTTGATTTTCTTTTCGATCCCGTAGGCACAATAAGGACAGGCCATGCCATCAACATGCAGCTCATAGCGCCTGTCAGCCGCCTGCGCCATAAATGAAAGCATCATTAATGCTGCAATAAGTAAACACTGTCTCATGGTTAAACTCCTAAAACGGTTGTCTCTTTACAGGTGCCATTCCAGCTCAATTTTGGCACGGTAGTCGTCTTGCTCCTGATCGGCGGACAAATCATCGATGACGGGCAGTTGTAAGCCTGCCTTGAACGCAAAATTCTGATGTGTCCACATCAAACCGGGCGACAGAAACCATTGGTTCCCGCCCAGGTGCCTTTCCACACTTCCCGCGCCATTGTCGAAAACTGCATTTTGCGGCTGGCGGGGCGCCACACCATCTTGGGCGCACCTTGAAATTGGACGAGCGCTTTCAAACGGTGTTTGCTGCCACTCGTGAGGTCTTCACCCCGAGTTTAATCAGCGTGCTCGTGGTAATTCTGGTGAATCTGCCCATTCTGGCGCTGACCGGCGTGGAAGGAAAAATGTTTACCCCCATGGCGATGGCGGTAATCATGGCACTGTTGTCCGCATTGGTGTTGTCGCTGACCTTCGTTCCTGCGGCACTTGTCATGCGCGGACACATTGAGGAGAAGGAAAATTTTATAGTTCGTTCTTCCAAGTGGCTTTACGCACCAGTATTGGCGTGGGTCCTGAAGTTTCGCGTTTGGGTGCTGTCAATGACCCTGATATTCGTGATTATCGTAGGAACACTCGCAACTAAAATGGGGACTGAATTTATCCCGAACCTGGATGAGGGTGATATCGCCGTCCAGGCGTTGCGAATACCCGGCACCAGCCTCAGCCAATCCCTGGATATGCAATTTCGCCTGGAAAAAGCCGTGCTGGAAATGCCTGAAGTCAAAACCTACTTCTCGCGTGTCGGAACCGCTGAAGTCGCCAGCGATCCCATGGGGCCCAATATCTCTGATGGCTATGTCATGCTGAAAGACAAAAGTGAATGGCCTGATCCCGATAAAACCAAAGCCCACCTGCTGGAAGAAATGGGTGAAAAACTTTCGTTGTTGCCCGGCAATGCCTATGAGATCAGCCAACCGATCCAGCTTCGATTTAATGAATTGATTTCAGGTGTCAGATCGGATTTAGGGATCAAGGTATTCGGCGATGATTTGCAGCAACTGTTGAAGTCGGGAAGCGAAATCGCCGCTGTACTGAACGGTATAGAGGGCACTGAAGGCGTAAAGGTGGAACAGGTGTCGGGCTTACCCATTTTGTCAGTCGAAGCGGATCGCTCCGCCCTGTATCGCTATGGCTTGAACGTTGCCGATGTGCAGGACGTCGTCGCTGCCGCCACAGGCGGTGAAGAGGCTGGGCTGATCTTTGAAGGTGACCAACGTTTCTCGATCGTCGTGCGCTTGGCAGAACGATTAAGGGCCGACGTGAGCGCCCTGGAGCGTTTGCCCGTACCCTTACCGGGCGGTGGCTATGTGCCGTTGCGTGAGGTCGCCAGACTGACGCTGGCACCCGGTCCCAATCAAATTTCCCGAGAAAACGGTAAACGCCGATTGGTGGTCAGCGCCAATGTTCGCGGTCGTGATTTGGGAGGGTTTGTGGCTGAAGTACAGGGCAAAGTAGCACAGCAGGTCAAGTTACCGCCCGGCTATTGGCTAGCATACGGCGGTACCTTTGAACAACTGCAATCGGCGTCACAACGGTTAAGTTTGCTGGTGCCTGTGACACTGGTGATGATCTTTGCCCTGTTGATGATGACTTTTGGCTCAGCTAAAGATGCCGCACTGGTATTCAGTGGCGTGCCGCTGGCGCTGACCGGCGGCGTCATCGCCTTGTGGCTGCGTGACATACCGCTGTCAATTACTGCCGGTGTCGGTTTTATCACCCTGTGCGGGGTATCGGTGCTGACGGGGGTTATGATGGTATCCGCATTTCGGGACGCGCTTAATCGTGGCGAAGTCATCGAGTCTGCGATTCAGAGTGGAGCTATGCTGAGGCTGCGGCCGATATTGATGGTCGCTTTGGTGGCCGCGCTCGGCTTTTTGCCCATGGCGCTCAACACCAGTACTGGGGCCGAAGTACAAAGGCCCTTAGCCACAGTAGTTATTGGCGGAATCCTTTCTTCTACTTTACTCACATTGTTGGTGTTGCCTGGTTTGTATCGTCTTGCATGGCGAAAACCGAAAGCATTGAATGGAAATGGCGAATCCATTGCACAATAACTGACTAAAGCTCGCGGCATGTGATTCATGCCGCGTGTCGTCTAACGTAACAGCAACACTTTATAGGAATATTCACATGAAACTAATCACGGCCTTCATTCATCATGTACGAACTGCCGACGTAATCGATGCACTACACGATGCAGGCTACAAGAACATGGCAATGCTTGATATCAAAGGCACCTTGAAGCCGTTAGGGGAACAGGAGCTGGCCTATTCGTCCGAAGCTGGCGTGGTGATTTCAGAAGTTCAATTATCACTAGCCTGCGAAGACGAACAGGTTGATGCGGTGACAACTATCATCCGTAAAACTGGAAAAATTGGTGCTAACATTTCCGGATGGGTGTATGTCAGCCCCATTGAGCAGGCGCTACCTATAGACGGTCGTTAACACTCCCGGTGTTGTGCGCGCTGGCTGCGTCCTCACCAGCGCCACAACACCGGAAACGCCTAGCGGAGGGGCTATGCATAATCACGGTCACACCAGCAGTTCACAACGTATTGGCTGGGCGTTTTTTCTCAACCTGGGTTTTACGCTTATTGAAATTGTCGGCGGCCTATTGACCAACAGCACCGCCATTATGGCGGATGCCGTTCACGACCTGGGCGACTGTATTTCCATCGGCCTCGCTTGGTTACTCAGCAAGGTCAGTGAGAAAGACTCTAATACTGATTTTACTTACGGATATCGCCGCCTGTCGTTATTAGGTGCCTTGATCAATGGCTTGGTACTCATTGCAGGGTCAGCTTGGGTCTTGTCAGAGGCTATCCCAAAACTGTTGCAACCTGAAATGCCTGTCGTCGAAGGGATGTTGGGATTGGCCATTTTTGGTGTCATGGTCAATGGATTCGCTGCGTACAAGCTTAGTCATGGGAAAACACTTAACGAAAAAGTCTTGAACTGGCATTTATTGGAAGATGTACTGGGTTGGGTGGCTGTCCTGATTGTATCCATTGTGCTGCTTTTTGTAGATTGGCCTATTTTAGATCCAGCACTGTCTATCGTTTTTACCCTCTATATCTTGTTCGGTGTAGAAAAAAACCTTTGGAGTACCACTCGATTGTTTCTTCAGGCAGCACCCGACAAAGCACTGTCAGAGTCACTTCACCAATGTCTGTCCACGCTTGATGACGTCCGTAGTGTTCACCACCTACACCTGTGGTCACTCGATGGTGAGCATCATGTGCTTACTGCACATTTGGTATTGCGATGCGCATTAACCTTGGAGCAGCAACTTCATTTGAAAAGGACAATTGCTGATCGTCTCAGAGAGTTCGATCTCGCGCATACGACCATTGAATTCGAATTTGGAGAGGAGGCGTGTCGAGATGCGGGCGTTATCTGAAACCCACGCCGTTGGATTTCATTTGTAAATTCAGGTCATCACACAAGTACATCGACATGGTTACCCAATGTTTCAATCGAAGCGGTATTAATCTCACTTTTTTCTTGTGCAGCCATCATAATTGCTTGTTGAGAGGCTTTACGATCCTGTGGTGTGGGATCAGTGGGTGCCATGGACGCCATTCGTATTAGTTGGGCTTTTTCCAGCGTTGCTTGGGGATCATTGGGTTCAGATGAAGTATCAAACACGACATCATCTGAGACGACATAAAGTTCGCCATCGAGAGAACTATACTGGTAATTGGGTGGTGAACTGTGCTGTGTCGTAACCGTAACGGCGAGATGAGATTCGACATGCCGCTGAATTTGAGTCTGAGAAAGCTCTAATTGTTTGCGCTCATTCGAGTTGTCGCCAGACTTGGTCTCTGTGTCGCGCGCTGAATTGGTAGATGAATTGCTCAAAGGCGCTGATCCAGGGGCAATTCAAGCAACTACAGGACTCGCTGTGATCTCGTAAGAGCCAAATTTGTCGGTTCTTCCACAGGCCTCCTAGAAGTCGGCGGTATTCCTGATTACGCATATCATGCGTAATTGCGCGTAACTTTAAATAATTCTAATAAGATCAATCGGTTATTGACCTCTAAATTACGTGGATAAGGGCTATTGGACGGAAACCTGCGGTTACGATGTGGTCGCGGGACTCAAAACCGTAGGTTTTCGTTCAAATGCCCCCGCTGGTCCATTTTCGCGAGATTTACCCGGGTTCCTGTGGCGTACTGTACGGCTGAGATCGACACCAGACGTGGTGTTTCGGATATGGCCTGAAACAGTTCTGCTTCGGGGTTCTCACCTGCGAGGGAAACCTTGCGGACAATCACCCCCTGATTCTTGAGGGACTCCCAGACAATGGAGTTCGATGGAAACTCTTCATCGGAAATAACAACCGTATCACCTGGACGCCAGTCGATGCCGTAAGCGACAAATGAAAGGGCCTCGGAAGTATTCTTCACCAGGGCGACAGAGTCGACAGGCGCATTAATAAGCCTGGCCAGGTTCAAACGAAGTTGTTTCTCTATCTCCAGCCAGTGTGGATAGTCGGCGGCTCCCTTGGCTACGTTTTCTTCAGCAAACCGGGCAACGGCTTTACTGGCTGATATTGGCCACGGAGCGACAGCAGCATGATTCAGGTACATGCATTGTTCATTGACCGGAAACTCCTGTTCCAGTGCTGAATTCAACTGATCCATTTTAGTGGGTCCTTATCTGCTGTTAAGATGATGGCTGTTCTCAGGGATCATGCTATCGACATGTCAGAAACTATGCAGCACTCTTCGTTTAAAAAAGTATCATCTACGCCAGTCGACTCTCTAAATATCGTTATTGAGCACTATGAACACATAAAGACGGGCGCCCCGCATTACCATATCCGTAGCGAGCATGAGGAAAAAGCCTTCCTGCTCGCCGTCAGGACCATGCCGCACGACTCAACCGGTGTGGCGCATATTCTTGAACATACCGCGCTTTGTGGCAGCGAGAAATTCCCGGTCCGTGATCCGTTCTTTATGATGACCCGTCGGTCGCTGAATACTTTTATGAATGCGATGACCAGTAGTGACTGGACTGCGTATCCCTTTGCTTCGCAGAATGATAAAGACTTCCTGAATCTGTTGGATGTTTATCTCGACGCTGTCTTCTTCGCCAATCTTGATGAATTGGATTTTGCGCAGGAAGGTCATCGCATTGAACTTGCCGATAAAGATGACCCGAACTCAGCACTTGAATACAAAGGTGTTGTTTTCAATGAAATGAAAGGCGCCATGTCATCGCCCGTATCCCAGCTTTGGCAGGGAATCAGCGGAGAGCTATTCCCGACAACGACCTATCATTACAACAGCGGCGGTGAGCCCGAGAATATTCTCGACCTGTCGTATCAGGAATTGCTTGATTTCTATCGCAGTCATTACCACCCAACGAACGCCATTATCATGACATTCGGGGATATGGAAGTGGCAGACATTCAGTACCGGATGGATCAGCAGGCATTGAGTCGCTTTGATAAACAGGACAGGCAATTGCGGGTAGAGCCTGAACGGCGTTTTTCAGAGCCTCAACATAAAGAAGCGCTCTACGGCGTTGATTCGGATGACCTGAGTGCCAAAACCCACCACGTCATTGGTTGGCTGTTGGGTGATTCTATTGATCTCGATGCCCAACTTGAGGCTAACCTGCTGAGTCAGGTGCTGCTTGATAACAGTGCCTCTCCGTTGCGTCGGGCTCTTGAGGAAAGTGATCTTGGTACGACACCGTCACCTCTCTGCGGTCTGGAAGATTCTAACCGCGAAATGTCGTTCATGTGTGGACTTGAGGGTAGTGAGCCGGAGCACGCTGAGGCGGTTGAAGCCCTGATCCTCAATACCCTCGAGAAAGTTGCCGAAGAGGGCGTTCCTGTCGAAATGGTTGAAGCAGCTCTGCATCAGCTCGAGCTTCATCAACGCGAGATAGGAGGGGACCATTACCCTTATGGGTTGCAGCTGATCCTGACTGCACTGCCTGCTGCAACACACTATGGTGATCCTGTTGCATTACTGAACCTTGATCCGGCACTCGAACGTTTACGTGCTAAGGCATCGTCGCCAGGCTTCATATCAGACGCTGTCAGGCAGCTGCTTCTTACCAATACCCACCGTGTCCGCTATACCCTTAAGCCTTCCAGTACCTTGAATGCCGAAAAGGCGGACAAAGAAAAAGCTCGCCTGGAGAATGAACGTGCGAACATGTCAGACGCCGATATCCAGGCATTGAAGGATAAGGCAGAGGCACTGGAAGCCCGGCAGGTGCAGGAAGATGATCCCGACGTTCTTCCGAAAGTAGGGCTTGAGGATATTCGCCCTGAGCTGACATACGTTGCGCCTACCGCTGAGCGGTCTGATCACATCGAGACCACAGAGTATGTCACCGGTACGAATGGAATTATCTATCAGCAGGCAATGCTCAATCTGCCCCCAATGACCCGTGAGCAAATGACCTGGTTGCCTTTCTATACTCAGGCATGGACAGAAGCCGGTGCTGGCGGGAATTCGTATCTGACTCAGCAGCAACGCCAGACAGAGGTGCTGGGGTCTCTGACGTCTTACGCCTCGGTGAAAGGTGATATCGAAGACTGTAATCGTCTCTCGGGGTACCTGGTGATGACGGGTAAGGCATTGGGGAACCGCGCGGAGCCGTTCTCCGACATGATTCGGGAAACCTGGAAAAGTGCAGACTTCAGCGAAGAAGGCCGCCTCAAGGACCTGTTAAATCAGGCTCGTGCTCGTAAAGAGCAAGGCATAACGGGCAGTGGTCATGCGCTTGCAATGTCGGCAGCCGCAGCGCCGATCAATCGCACGGCGGATTTGATGAATACACTCGGCGGGCTGCCGCAGGCTAAACGCCTGAAAGAAAGAACAGAGCGCTTCGCCTCGGACGGCGCAGGCTTTGTCTCCGAGGCACTTCGCGATATCAATTCTCTGATCAAAGATGGTCCGGATTCAATACTTCTCGTTCATGATGAGCAAAATGCAGCGCAGCATATTGCAGCAGCTTGTAAAGACTGGGATAATGCGAATCATTATCGGAAAGATTGCATTGACTGGAGTGCCACGTCAATGGCGAGCTATTGGATGGTCGATTCACAGGTGAACTTCTGTGCGTGGGCTATTCCAACCGTGACGCTCGACCATCCGGATGCAGCGGCGCTTGCCGTTCTGGGTGGCGTGCTTCGCAACGGCTACCTTCACACCGCTATTCGCGAGAAAGGCGGAGCGTATGGGGCCGGAGCATCTCAGGATTCCTCTCTCGGGTGTTTTAAATTCTTCACCTACCGCGACCCGCGAACCGAGGGCAGCTTCGATGATTTTGCGAAATCCCTGGGTTGGGTATTGAATCGCACCAACGGAGATGACCTGATTGAACAGTCCGTTCTCGGGATTATTGGCAGCCTCGACCGTCCGGGGTCGCCAGCAGGAGAAGCCAAGCAAGCGTTTCATATGGATAAGTCAGGACGCACGCAGGTTGTGCGACAGCTGTTCCGCGATCGCCTGCTAAAGGTAAGCTGGGCGGATGTACTGCAAGTGACGGATAAATACCTGGTGGGTCAGGATGGTCATCGAGCTGTCGTGGCACCACGCGGGACTGCAGAGATAGCAAGTAAACTCGGACTGACAATAGGAGAGTACTGAGTGAACCGATTTACATTGCCACTGGCGGTGAGCATTTTAATGTTCCCGCTGGCGGCAGGTGCCGAGGCTGACGTTGCCTCTAAAATGGTGCTGAAAAGCGATAAAGACAGTGCTGCAATTCAGCAGAGAATTAACGCTCTCGATGACGATACCCGCGACAAGCTGGAAGAGACCCGTCAGCTTCTTGCACGTGCTGAGCAACTGGCACTCTATAACAGTCAGATGGAAGCCATTATTGCTGATCAGGAAGAAGAAAAGTTAAGCCTGGATCAGCAAATCGAAGACATTAACGATACTGAGCAAGGTATTTTGCCTCTTATGCAGTTGATGCTTTCTCAGTTGGAAGCAGATATTGAAACAGGCCTGCCGTTCCTTAAAGAAGAACGAGCGGTTCGCCTGGCTAAATTGAAGGCGTCGCTTGGCCGCGCGGATGTCACCGTATCTGAGAAGTTCAGACGCGTGCTTGAAGCTCTCCAGATTGAAGTTGATTACGGGCGTACGATTGAACGCTATCGCGAGAATAAAGATGGCAGGGCGTTTGATTACCTCAGAATAGGCAATGTCGCGCTTTATCGCCGCTCACTTGATGCTGGAGAATCCTGGATCTGGGCGGATGGTGACTGGCAGGCTCTTTCAGGCGATCTGGCCAAGCCTTTAGAGCGCGCGGCCCGCGTGGCAGAGCAGAGTGTCGCTCCACAATTAATCGTCGTGCCAATACCCGGAACAGAAACGTCCGAATCAAAAATATCTGGCAAAAAAGGGGCTGAATAATGAGATTTATTACGACCCTCATCCTTGCTTGGATAGCCCCCCTTGTGATTGCCGATACTTTGATCGAAAGCGCTCAGCAGTTCACCAGGTACGAGCAGAACTTTGACCAGGCTCGCCTGGCTGCTTTTAAACAGGATCTGGCTTCGCAGGAAAGGGCGCTGCAACAGGCGCGTTCGTCACTGGCTGCAGAAGAAAACCGTGCAGAAGAGCTTCGCTCTCAATTCTCTCGCAATGAAGAAATTCTCACCGAAAAAACCGAAGCTTTGCGCCTTCGTACGGGTAGCCTTGGCGAAATGTTTGGTGTGGTTCGCCAGGTTGCAGGTGATTTAAGAACGATTACATCCAGCAGCATTACCCGTGTAGACGGTACAGAAACACCAGCAAACCTGGATGCACTGGCCGAGTCCAAGGCTCTGCCTGATCTCGGAAAGATCAAAGCCCTATGGCAGACCCTACGTCAGGAAGCTTCTCTGAGTGGAGATGTTGCTTACCTGACTGCGCCTGTCGTCCAGGCAGATGGCTCTACAGCGGAAGAAAACGTCGTGCGCTTGGGTGCTTTTACCGTTATCGGCACCAATAACGGCGGTCAGTACCTCATCGCCGATGAGCAACTGGGCGCGCTGCGTCCGCCGTACCGCCAGCCGGGCGAAGCTGCAATGCTGGCCGACTGGCTTGATAGCACCGGAATAGCCCTTGTCGGCCTTGACCCTTCTCGTGGTGCACTCCTGAATATCGAAGCCGCCACGCCCTCCATTGGTGAGCGTATTCAGCAGGGAGGTACGATTGGCTACATCATTATTGCTCTCGGCGGTGTCGGCCTGCTGATAGCGCTCTGGAGACTGGCAGCACTTCTGCAGATCAGCGCAGGTATGCGCCGCCAGCTGAGCGATAAGTTGGCGGCGAAAGATGACAACGCCCTGGGTCGTGTCATGATTGCCTCTCTTGGGGATCGCACTGATACCGAACTGCTTGAAGCAAGGCTTGATGAGGCCGTACTACGTGAGCTTCCTGCCATTGAACGAGGTCAGTCGGTTATTAAGCTGCTGGCAGGCATTGCACCTCTTATGGGGCTGCTTGGTACTGTGACTGGCATGATTGCGACGTTTCAGGCCATTACCGCGTTTGGTTCAGGCGATGCAAAACTGATGGCTGCGGGTATCTCTCAGGCTCTGATTACTACGGTGCTTGGTCTGGTGGTTGCTGTTCCTCTGTTGCTGCTTCATAGCTGGGTAGCCTCACGCAGTCGCGAATTGGTACACATCCTTGATGAGCAGTCAGCAGGCATAATCGCTGAGGCGCAGGAGTCATCACGCAAATGATCTGGCTGACAGATTTTTTTGAGCGTGGTGGTCCGGTTCTGTATGCCGTGCTGCTGACCGCGGTATTTCTCTGGGTTCTGATTTGCCTGCGACTTTGGTTTTTCTACATTGAGCGTAAGCGTTTCTTTGAAAAGCTCTCGGGAGATTGGCGTTTGCGTTCGGACCGTACCAGCCGCAATGCGCGTTATATACGTAAGGCGTGGATTGGTCGGTTCTATCTTGAGGCGACCCGCACTATGCCGCTGTTGGCAACATTGATAGCAATCTGCCCACTTCTTGGTTTGTTGGGTACGGTTACCGGGATGATTCAGGTGTTTGATGTGTTGTCAGCCACAGGGACAGGCAATGCCCGGGCGATGGCGTCGGGCATTGCACAGGCGACGCTGCCAACCATGGCCGGTCTCGTCGTTGCGTTATCTGGCTTGTATTTTCGCAGTCGTTTTCAGCGATTGGCTGAGCGTAGCCAGCAGGAACTGGCAGATCGACTGCCGTTGAGTGAGGAGTTGGCCTGATGGCTCGCAGACACGTTGCCTCAGAAGGGCAGGAAGGTGATATCGACATCACTCCGATGCTGGATATCGTGTTTATCATGCTGATTTTCTTTATCGTGACGACCTCTTTCGTGAAAGAGAGTGGCGTTACGGTGAGCCGTCCGACAGCCAGTACCGCTGAAAGCAAGCAGGGCAGTAATATCCTGATTGCGATTCGTGCAAACGGAGAAATCTGGATCGATAAACGCTCGGTGGATCTTCGCGCTGTGCGCGCGAATACCGAGCGACTTAAAGCGGAGAGTCCTGAAGGTGCTGTGGTCATTCAGGCAGATGAGTTCGCACCGACCGGAATACTCGTTAAGGTAATGGATCAGGTACGTCTTGCCGGTGTTACGGATATATCGGTAGCGGCAACAGAATGATATCGATTAAACCACTGGTAGCTGTTTTCGGTGGCTTGTCAGTCGCCGTTCTTCTTTTTCTTGGTATGGCGGCCATGGTAGCGCCACCTGATGATTTTGCGTTAAATCGTGAAGAACCTGTACTGGTCGACTTTTCCAGTCGGCGTCAGGATTCGGCGTCTGAAACGCGTTCGCGTAAGAAACCGCCACCTCCTCCCGAAACGCCGATGACTCCTCAGTCAAACACGCAGGATCAAACTCCTGCCCCGGTGACCGCGCCGGCATTGAGTCTGAGCCCTCTCAGCCCGGATTTGAGCGTGGGTGAACTTGTGTCCTCGTCAGGGTTGCTGGATGGTGTGTCGGTTGCTGACGCCGAAGTGGCCCCCTTGGTCCGGCCACCGGCGGTATATCCAGCCAGAGCAAAGATGAGAAACATCGAAGGTAGCGTCACAGCCAGGCTTACTATCCGGCCTGATGGAACAGTCAGTGACGTTGAGATTATCCAGGCAGAGCCAGAAGGCGTCTTTGAGCGAGAGGCCATGAGGGCGATGTATCGATATCGTTTCTCTCCCAAAATGGTTGATGGTGAAGCGGTGACGCAAACAGCCACACAAACGCTGGAGTTTTCACTGCAATGAATCGTCTTGTTTACAGCCTGATCTGCCTTGTTTTGCTTTTTCCCGGGCTCTCTACCTATGCATCAACGCTCTCTGAGCGACAGTATCGCCTGCTTGAAAAAGCACAGGAATTAGTCGCTGAAGAGTCGTATCAGGAGGCATTGGAAGAAACGCAGGATGCCGCGGATGATTGGGACGCAGGGCTTGGTTTGGTGCTTATTCTTCAGTTAAGAGGCCAGGTCTATCAGATGCTCGATCAGCCGGAGAAAACGCTGGAATCATACGAGCGAGCACTGTCCCTTGATGTACTCGAGGGAACTCGCCGCTCAGCCCTGGCTGCAGCGGTAGCACAGTTGTATCTGATTGGCAGTCAGCCGATGAAGGCCAGGGATATTCTGATTCCGGCGTTGCAAGCTCCTGCGGGTGATGGTCTTAATCACGCCCCGCAGGCCTATGTTATTGTGGCCATTTCGTATCAGACACAAGAGCGCTGGCGCGAGTCCTTGCCGTGGTTGGTTCAAGCGGAAGCGTACGCAACATCAATTCCAGAAAATTGGTTGGCAATGCGTGCCGCGGCAGAGTTTCAGACGAGTGATTTTGCCGCAGCCGAAGTAACCATGAAAAGACTTGTTGAACGGGCTCCCGACAAAAGAAATTACTGGGTGCAACTTGCAGCAGCGCAGCAGTTTCAGGATAAACAGGCTGAACAACTCGTAAGCCTGGAAATTGCACATCAACGCGGTCTGCTTTCAGGGAGTAGCGAAGAGCTGCTGATGATACAGCTGCAGGCAGCGCAGGATATGCCCGCCCGCGCCGCCAGGAACCTTGAGCGGCGAATTGCCGATCAAACATCTGCCGACAGCGACATCGCCAATGAATTGCGCCTGTTGAGTGCCTTCCAGCGTCAAGCTCGTGACCTCGCCGCTGCCGCTAAGACTATGGTGTCAGGTGATGTCGCGTCCGTTAATGAAGCCATTCAGCTGGCGATGATGGACGGTGATTGCCCGCTGGTTAAGAAGCTTGCGGGAGCAAATGTCCGCAGGCTCGAAGGTGTGACGATGATTTCGGTTGCGCAGTGCGAACTGAATGATAACGACACCGCGGGTGCAAGAGAATGGTTTCAGAGAGCTGGCGAGAAAGCTGACAGTGCGGTGATCGCCTCTCAATGGCTGGCGTATTTGTCAGATCTGCAAAAGGCAGGATTAAGGTAGATTGCTACCTTAATCCCAGACGTATGCGCAAAAGTTATTTGAACGTGGCCCAGATAGGGGCATGATCGGATGGTTTTTCTGTGCCCCGTATCTCGTACGAGACCCCCGCATTAATACAGCGTTCATAGAGGGACGGTGTTACCAGAATATGATCGATCCTCAGCCCGCGCTTGGGCGTGTCGTCAAACCCTTTTGAACGATAATCAAACCAGCTGAACGTGTTGCTGTCTGACGGATGAATCTTACGATGGGCATCCTGAAGCCCCCAGTTGAGTAGGGTTCCGTACCACTCTCGCTCTTCAGGCTGGAAACTGCACTTTCCTGATTTTAACCAGCGCTTGCGGTTTGGCTCACCAATTCCGATGTCGGTATCTTCAGGTGAAATATTCATATCACCCATAATCAGAACGTTATCGTCAGTGGTGAAGTTTTCATTCAGATAGCGCATCAGATCAGAATAGAACTTACGCTTCGCCGGGAACTTTGTTTCGTGATGGATACTTTCACCCTGCGGAAAGTAGCCATTAATGACATGCCAGAGCTCACCGTCGATGCGATACGCCGCATGAATCAGACGTTTTTGGGCGTCCTCGTCATCCCAGGGCCAGCCTTTTTGTACGGACTCCGGAGCGTTGAGGCTGAGAAGGGCTACGCCGTAATGACTCTTTTGACCGAAAAACTCAACGTGATAGCCGATTTCCTGAACAACATCGGCCGGAAACTGTTCGTCGTGAACTTTCGTTTCCTGTAAGCCGATGATATCCGGGGCTAACTGATCGCGGATGGCTTCCAGTTGATGTGGTCGTGCTCGAACGCCGTTGATGTTAAAGCTCACGACTTTAGGCATTAGCTGGCTCCTTCTGTTGTGCATCAGTGAGAGGACGTCGGATGTCGGGTTCATTGAAAATGCCGAATGATATCGTGCTGTCGATGTTCAGGTGATGGGCATGAATGCGGCTCATGGTGCCTTTCTGGCAATAGAGCAAATACCTGTGCTCGTCATTGAACTCGGTGCGCCGGGATTCCAGTTCGTAAAATGGTATTTCCAACACACGATTGTTGGTCAACTGGAGAGGGTTGTCTGCGGATTCAGCCGGGTGTCGAATATCGACAATAATGTCATTGAGCTTTGGTGTTTCGACAATCGGGACATCTTCAAGGCCACTCTCGGCCTCAGTAATTACATCGTCGATTCGCTGAGTGACTGAACGGCTCAGTGCATCTTCAAGTACCGCCATGTCGAAATTTAACTCGGTTTCTTCGACGCGTTTCCGGTCTCCCATGGTGGTCGGATTGACCGAGATTACACCACAGTATTCAGGCATATTTGCAGCGAACGCCTCGGTGCCAATACGGCGTGCGGTGTTGATGATTTCTTGCTTATCCATGGCGGCCAGTGGGCGTAGCACCATGTGATCGGTAACCCGGTCGATGACAGCTAGATTAGTGATGGTTTGCGATGCTACTTGAGCGACCGCCTCACCGGTGACGAGGGCAGGGAGGCGCAGATCATCCGCAACACGTGATGCAGCGCGGAACATCATTCGCTTAAGCACAACGCCCATCTGGCTGGTCTCTACCTTAGTCAGAATTTCAGTCACTACTTCTTCGAAAGGTACCGTCACAAACTTAACTTTGTGCGACTCTCCGTAGGTACTCCACAAATAATGGGCGACTTGCTTAACACCTATTTCGTGGGCGCTACCGCCGAGGTTAAAGAAGCAGAAGTGAGTTTTAAGTCCACGCCGCGTCATCAGGTAGCTGGCTACCGTCGAGTCGAACCCTCCAGAGATCAGTGACAGAACATCGCCCTGACTGCCCAGAGGGTAGCCCCCAAGTCCTTTTATTTGCTGGCGTACTACCTGAACTCTGTCGTTACGTATTTCTGCGTTAACGACGACCTCAGGATTCTTGAGCGACACAGAAACGGCATCTGTCTCTTTGAGTATGCCGCCGCCCATGTATATCTCCGCCTGATGAGAGGTGAAATCATGATGGCCGGCCCGCTTGATGCGCACGCAGAAACTCTTACCAGCGACTCTTTCGCGGTATTCATCTCTTACACGCTGATACGCGTCATCAAGTGTCTCGAATTCGTACTCGCCAATTTCAAGCGAGAAGCCAATACCCGGTGTATGACTCAGGATGTCGATGGCCTTTCGTCTTGAAACGTCGTCTTCCTGATTCATGATAATCAGCAGGCTATCCCACTTATTCTGCACATCTGCCGACAACATGTGCTGACGGAACAGCACCTGCAGATTCTGGCGAAGAATCTTGGTCATCTGTTTTCTTGCAGACTTGGATTTGATAGTGATTTCAGGGAATAGCTTTACAACAAACTTCATGACGGACCGGGGGTAGGTGCAAAACGCGGCATTATAGCCGAGCGTTGGTCAGAGTCATAATGCGTCGGTCGGAGTCATGAGGATTTACACTGCAATGACAGTGGCAACATTGCCATATCAACAGGGCAGGACTAGTGACAATTTCAGCCACTGATGTTCACAAAGCTGCAGGGTAACACTAGTTTCATTAGTAGAAGTTAAAACACGTCTACAGCACGAAGTGAACTGAAGGAGTAGGAAATGGCGAAGCGTATTGCACTCGTTACTGGTGGTACAGGTGGCATAGGATCGGCTATCTGCAAAAAACTTGTGGATGACGGTTATCAGGTCATTGCTGGGTACTATTCGGGCGGTAAGCACGAAAAAGCTCAGAAGTGGCAAGAGCAGATGGCGGCCGAGGGGTACGATATCCCTGTGGCATTCGGCAATATTACCGAATGGGAGTCATGTGAAGCCTGCATTGAAGGAATCAAACGCGACTTCGGTACGATTGATGTACTAGTGAACAATGGCGGCATTACCCGCGATTCTACGCTGCGGAAGATGAATCAGGAGCAGTGGGTCGATGTTATCAATACTGACCTGACCTCCGTGTTTTATATGACGCGGATGGTAGTGAATGACATGCTCGCTAACGGCTATGGGCGAATCATTAACATCAGTTCAGTCAATGGTGAGAAAGGGCAGTTTGGTCAGGCTAACTACTCTGCAGCGAAAGCCGGTATGCACGGCTTTACCAAAGCCGTCGCTCAGGAGGTTGCCAGTAAAGGCGTGACGGTAAATACCATTTCTCCGGGCTATATTGCGACGCCAATGATCATGGAAGTGCCAGAGGAGATTCGCGAGGGGATTCGCAAGAATATCCCGGTCGGGCGTTTCGGTAAGCCAGAGGATATCGCCCGTGTAGTGAGCTTCCTGGCTCATGAGGACGCGAGCTTCATTACAGGTACAAACGTCTCTGCCAACGGTGGTCAGTACATGCACTGACCGGTCCTGAAAATAACCGGAGAACGCCAGCCGCTCTCCGGTTTTCTAACCTGTTTAGTGTTTTACCTGCACCGAGCTCACAGCTCAGGCTTAAGTTTCTTATGGCGAGCACTGGCATGGCGCTCGCGCATTTCTGTATCTATATAACGATCGGTTGTTGCCATGCTGGCGTGACCTGCATCTTCGCGAACATGCTCTTTAGGTCGGAACTTTACGTCTTCGGAGATACCTGTGTGCCTCAGCCAGTGAACGGTTGAAACTTTCAACTCCTGAGCCTCTTCTTTCAACCCTTGATCTGACATTCTGTCGTAGGCCATATCAAAGCATCGCTGCACCAGATAGCGCACTTGGCGCGTACTAGTGACAGGCCCGCGTCCTCTGAGTTTCGGCAGAAGCGGTGTTTGCTCTCCCACATAGGGCATCGGCGGCAGTGATAAGTGAGTCCTGTACCTACGCAGTGCAGACATCATGTCGTCGGATACCGTGACCATCCGCGCTTTATTGCCTTTGCCTACGACCCTTAGCCACCAGTTTCCGTCCTGATCTTGTTGGAAATCACCCATCACCGGCGCAGAACGTTCGTCTGCCACTAACTCTGATATCCTGAGATACATGCCAAACAGGCATTTCATAATAAAGAGTGTTCTTTCGTGTTCTTCGGGTGATGTCTCGGCGAGTTGTTCAACAGTCTCTAAAATGAAATCCCATTGCAGGTTTGAAAGTCGTCGTACCGGCTCTTGGTATGCATGGCGCTGAAGGAACTTACTCTTTTGGCGAATCAGCGAGACGGGGTTGAGTTTCAGGTAGTCTTCCTGGATCAGAAAATTGAAGTAGGTCGACAAAACCGCAAACAAAGACTGGAGCGACTTTTGAGATAACGCCATTGAGGGTGCGTTGCCCAGCTTGTCAGCCTTGCTCACAAAAGGGCGCCATTTGGGGTTTGCAGTACGCTCTCCATTCTTTGACAGAAATCTCGGCGCCTGGACGGAGCCTGTCCAGGCTTTGGGTGGGTTCTGGCAAAAATGAATATAAGCTTCAAGATCCTGACGGGCGAGCTCACCAAGAGACTTCTTCTGAATCATCCAGCTCCACTGAAGTAGCCTTTCTGTTTCGCGGCGATAACTGTTAAAGGTTGCGGTTGAGCCATTGTAGGCCTGCAGAAACGTAATCGTATGGATAAGGTCATCAAACGACTCTGACGGGCTGGCGCCGTAACTCGCAAGAGTCTTACGCGCGTAGGAAAGAGGGTTGCTGATTTCCTCGAGCTGGTCGATCAGTGGTGTTGGTGTCAGGACGTCAGTTTTCATGATGTGAGAGATTGATCGTGTTGTTTGAGTTTGTCTGCCTGTAAGCGTCTTGAACTGTGCTTTAAATTATCGGAAGTAGCAAGTACTGATAAACGATTGGACTACAGCTCGGTATGGTGAAAGCTATAGACATTTGTTTGGTGCCCATGGCCGCATGATTGCCGGGTCATCACTTTGTATTGTGTTGTTATTACAAGAATGAGGAGTGGCGCTTCTCAGTGGTGAACAGAGTCCCATTATGAATCCCTTGTTCGTTCTGTTAATGCTTTTGGGCTTTAATTTACGCTTTTAAGTCGTTGATATTAAATGTATTTAACAGTTCTTATGTTGTTTTTTGGGATGCTTTTGTCCGGACTGACCTTGTGGGATCATTGGTGCTCACTAGTAGGCTGGTCTGTTTTATGTGAAGCTGATGATGATTTATGTGACGTTGTACCAAGGGTTGTTTCGGCTGCTTCTTCATGGTAATTCGAGACCGTGTCAGCGTGAGAGTCTGCAGTTCAAAGTCGGGCTTGGCACGGATAACTCAGTGACAGTTTTAGTGACAGTTATCAAGGGAGAATCGAGGAAAATCTGAGTATTTATTGGTGTGTTTCACCGGAATATCGGATGTCTTATCTATTCCGATAATAACAATTATCGGAAGTAATGTAGGTGTTGCTATGTTATGTTTCAATCCACTAACGGCCTGCTGTTCTATTAAAATCGACTAACCCCTGCTTTTTAAGCGGTACGAATGTGGCGTTGTTCCATGCCAGCGCTTAAATGCATTGATGAAGCTCGTCGGCTCGGCGTATCCGAGTCTCTCAGCAATTTGAGGTATGCTGAGCTGTGGCCCAGAGAGCAAGTCGTCCGCAAGTGACATCCTCACTTCTTCGCGGAGCTCGGTAAAGGTTACCCCTTCAACGGAAAGTCGTCTCCGCAAGGTTCGAGGAGTCATATGAAGAGACGCGCTGATTTCATCCATCGTTGGCATGCAGCCTGCCCTGACCATTATCTGATCTCTTACGGCGGCTGAAAATCCCTCTCGCCCTCGGCGGAGTTCCAGTAGTTGCCGACATTGATCTATGGCTGCACTATGGGCAAGCTCATTGGCTTGCGGTAAGGGGTTACCGAATATAGAACGATCAAATCGCACGCAATTCTCACTGCATCCGAACTCGGGACTTGTGCTGAGTAATGATTCATAGATTGATACGTCGCATGGCGCTGAAGTCTTGAATGATGCCCTTCTTGTCATCGGTCTCAAATCATATAAGTCACGGGCAACGGTAATTAGTGCTGAGACATCCCTCTCGACAATAAATTGAGCCAGGTCCTTGGGGAGGTTTTCGTCGTGTATGTAGACGCATAAATCCTCCCCATCTTCGACAACCTCGAACCGGGTAAAGGCAAACGTGAGATGGAAATGTTGCAGGGCGACATCGAGGGCGCTGCGCATGTCGCGACTACTGACAATTGCGAAACCGAGTGCGCCAAAAGCGGTGAAGTGGTATCGCATTCCTGTCCTTATTCCCACTGCTGGTGCGTCGCCCAGTGTGGCTACCAGGTTCGCAATAACCCTGAGCTCCTGCTCGGCTAAAACCGTCGAGTTTGGTTCTAGTAATTGATGTTGGCCCAACCCAGTTCCTGCCAGTAGTGATCCAATGGATATTCCCTGCTCCGTTGCGAACTCACACATCAGGCGCACACTGGTAACGCTTCGCTGGAAATTCCATTGGGTCATTCGTTGCTCTCTGCTCTTTATGTGTCCTGTTTTAACGATATTTTGTCCCGGCAAGGTATCGGACAGCAAGCCTTCCTTGGGTAATCTTCGTTAAATCGAAAAAACAAGATAGGAAGGCCGCGGTGAGATCGAAGGCATTAGCAAAAGACACAACAAGCAAAGATGATATAAGTATTGCAATTATTGGTTCAGGCTTTGGCGGGCTGGGCTTGGCGATTCAGCTAAAAAAGGCTGGCATCAATAACTTCACTATCTTTGAAAAAGCGAGCGATGTAGGTGGAGTATGGCGTGACAATACCTATCCGGGAGCCGCGTGTGACGTACCCTCTCATCTCTATTCTTTCTCATTTGAGCAGGAACTGGGGTGGAATAATCGCTTCGGGACAGCGGATGAGATCCATGGATATTTGCGCCACTGCGCTGATAAGTACGGCATCCGACAGCACATACGATTCAATACCGAGATCGTCAGTGCAGAATTCGATGAGTCTGATTCAGTTTGGATGTTGCGTACTGCTGAAGGGGAGGTTCATGGTGCGATGATTATGGTGGCCGCTGTAGGCCAGCTGAACCGCCCAGCGTATCCAGACCTGAAAGGCAGCAGTGTTTTTGCGGGTAAAACATTTCATTCGGCCCGATGGGATCATGACTACGACCTCAAGGGTAAGCGAGTCGCTGTCGTCGGCACAGGGGCCAGTGCTATCCAGTTTATACCTGAAATTCTGTCTCAGGTTGCTCATATTGATGTGTATCAGAGATCGGCTCCTTATGTTTTGCCCAAGCCTGACAAAAGGTATGGAAGATTGAAGAAAGCGTTGTTTCGTAACTTCCCTCTTCTACAGACTCTGGATAGGGGGTGGCAATATAGTTACCACGAGCTGCGCCAGCTTGGTCTGAATTTTCGGGTGAACGATTCGTCGATTGTTGATCGGGTTTTTCGGAGGCACCTGCGTGCATCCGTTGAAGATGCTGACCTAAGAAGTCGACTTACACCTGAATACCCTATTGGTTGCAAACGCATTCTTATTTCAAATCACTGGTACAAAGCCCTTGTTGATCCAAAGGTCGAAGTGGTTGATAAGGGTATTGCAGAAATTCTACCGAGTAGCATAAAGACGTGTGATGGGAAGGAGCGCGAGGTAGACGCCATTATTTACGGTACTGGGTTTGCCGCAACAGACTTTCTTGCGCCCATGAAGATAGCTGGGCTCGATGGTCAGCTGCTAAAACAAGCCTGGGCCGAGGGTGCTGAAGCATATCTTGGTCTTACTGTAAGCGGCTTTCCTAATATGTTCATGCTGTACGGGCCGAATACTAATCTGGGTCACAATTCCATTATTTACATGCTTCAGAGCCAGATTGAGTACATCCTGGATGCAGTTCAGAAGATGAAGGGTGCCAATCTGCGATTTCTTAACTTGCGCAAGAACGTTCAGGATGAGTTCAACCGCGAGATACAGGAGCGAATGAAATCTACGGTTTGGGCCCAGGGGTGTACCAGTTGGTATCAGACAGATACCGGTAAAAACACTAACAACTGGCCAGGCTCTACACTCGAGTATCGAAAGCGCACCCGTCGCCTGAATCTCGTGCACTATGCCATTTGATTGGTGCAGGCCCTGAATAATCGGGAAGGTACTGGTCTGCCAGTGCCTTTAGTCGGAGCCTTTAGGTAGGAATATAACCGTGTATCGGGTAAAATTCGCGGCCTCTCATTCGCCGCACTTTCCGGCGGCGTATCACGCGATATATCAGGTTATTTATAAGCTATGTTTGTAGTTGGTCAGCGATGGATCAGTGAAGCCGAAACAGATCTGGGGTTGGGGCTTATTCAAAGTGTCGATTTCAGAATGGTCACCGTCTACTTCCCTGTCACGGATGAGTCGAGAACTTATTCTATCCAGGGGGCTCCCCTGACCCGCATACGATTTGCGCCGGGGGATGAAGTTCCACTTCAGGATGGCACTCTGTTTACAGTTACTGAAGTCACCGAAATAGACGACATTCTCTTTTACGGTAATGGCGACCGGGATATCCCTGAAACCATGCTAGCCGCTGCGATTCAGTTGAATGCGCCTTCCGATCGATTGTTTACCGGGCAGATAGATAATAACAATCTGTTCGAGCTGAGGCAGTCTGCTCTTTCCAGAATCGCGGAGTTACGTAGCCGCCCTTACTATGGTTTGCTGGGCGCGCGTACTAACCTGTTGCCACATCAGTTGCATATTGCAGAGCAGACCACTCAGGACGCGCTGCCTCGCGTTCTGCTTGCCGATGAAGTCGGGCTAGGTAAAACCATCGAAGCAGGTCTGATATTGCATCGTCTGGTCCGACTGCATCGCGTGCAGCGAGTCCTTATTCTGGTGCCCGATCACCTTGTGCATCAGTGGCTTGTAGAGATGGTCCGCCGCTTCAATCTTCACTTCAATGTCGCGACAGAAGCCGATTTTATCGAAGGTAACGGATTTTCTTCTGGCCAGATGTTTATCTGTCCGCTGTCTCTGGCAACAACAGATATCGGAGCAGCCGAGGCGCTGTCTGAGGACTGGGATGTGGTTGTGGTCGATGAAGCGCACCACTTGCAGTGGTCTCCTGATCATCAGGATGACGGCTACCGACTGGTAGAGCAGCTTTCAATGATTGCACCGTCAGTGCTTCTGCTGACGGCAACTCCTGAACAGCTCGGCATTGAGGGTCATTATGCCCGTCTTCGCCTGCTGGATCCTGATCGTTATCCTTCTCTGGCGGCCTTCCTTGAACAGCAGGATAAGTATCGGCCATATGCTGAATTGGCATCAGCGCTCGATGCTGGTGGTAAACTGACCAGCGATCAGCAGGCGCTTCTGGATGCCAGCATTGCAGATCATGAGAAGGACTCTGATGAGCGCGCTCTGAATGCTCTTATCGATCGGTTTGGCCCTGGACGAGCGCTCTACCGCAATACCCGTCACGGTGTTGCCGGTTTCCCTTCCCGATTGCCGGATATTATTCCGCTGCCACTGCCCGCTGACTTTGCAGATAGCCCTGATCAATTACACCCTCAACTGGGTCTTTACGACTGGTGTGCGGCTGATAGTCGCGTTGATTGGCTGCTTGAAATGCTGGCTCAAAATAAGTCAGAGAAGTTCGTTCTGATTACGCACGACTCAGACACCGTGCTTGATCTTGAGAAGTACCTTTGGGAGAAGCACGCTGTACCGTGCTCAGTCTTCCATGAACACATGGATATGGTAGAGCGCGATCGCGCTGCAGCCTACTTTGCTGACCAGGATCAGGGAGCCAGGCTTCTTATATGCTCAGAAATCGGCAGTGAGGGACGTAACTTCCAGTTCGCCTCACAATTGGTTCTGTTCGATTTGCCGTTTAACTGCGACCTTATTGAGCAACGCATTGGTCGTCTCGACCGGATTGGACAGAAGAAAGATATTAATATTCACATACCTGTCTTCGAAAACCACGCGACAGAGCGCTGGGCCCGCCTGCTTCACGAGGCTTTTGACTGTTTCAGCCACCCGAATCCAACTGCTCAGCCTATACTTGAAAAATACGAGGGCAACATAAAGGCCGTCGTGCTCGCGGACGAGTCGGCTGATTCTCTGGCCGCTACTATTTCGGCAGAACGGCAGGCGCTTGAAGCACAATACGAACAAGGGCGTGACAGACTGCTCGAAATTCACTCGTGCCCTCCCGGGCGCGCTCGTCGCCAGGCCCAGGAAATGGCCATTCAGCATATTGAAGATGAAGCGGAGCTGAATGACTTTATCGAGTTATTCGCAGATGCGTTCGGCCTCGAAGTTGCCGACCTTGGCGGTGCGTGTATTTCTATCGCGCCGGGCAATCATATGCTGGTGCCAGACCTGCCGCACTTGCCTGAAGATGGGTTTATGGCGACGACTCAGCGTGACGTCGCTCTGAGCCGGGATGATGTTCAGTTCCTGAGTTGGGAGCATCCGTTTGTTGATCAGGCGCTAGAGCTTCTGACTACCAGCCCGGTTGGCAACGCGGCCGTTGGTTATATCGAGAATCATGATTTCACAACTGGTGACTGCTTTATTCAATTACAGTTCGCTGCCGTTTGCCCCGCTGCCCGCGCCTTGCAGATTGAA
>NZ_DFQB01000025.1:55414-72655 GCF_002377545.1 Thalassolituus sp. UBA3500
GCCCGCGCCTTGCAGATTGAACGATTCCTTCCGCCTGACGCGATGCACCTGACAATGACGCCAACGGGTGATCTTAAGGTTAACGAGCCCGACCTCGGTCAGTTCGTACTGCCCCTTAAACGCGGCACAGCTCGTGGGCTGGTCGAGCAAAAAGAAGCTCAGGTGCGGCCACTGATCAGTAAGTTGGAAAAAATGGGCATGGGCCAGTTAGGCAAAATGGTAGATCGTGCATCAGGCAAAGCTGAGGAGGCGTATGAGGTCAGAATTGATCGACTTAAGGCGCTCTCGAAAGGCAATGGCGCAGTGTCGGGCTCAGAAGTTGCTGCGCTGGAATCAGAGCGCGATAGCGTGCTTGAAGCGATCAAGGGCTCCCAGCTTATCCTCGATAGTGTGAGGTTGGTTTTTTGCGGATAACTGTGCTGAGCCACTTCCCCGATCAATAACCAGTGCCCTCACTTGCTGGGGGCTTTTATGCGCACTTCGGTGCGTATCCGGGGCTGCTGCCAAGCCGTCCCCGACCGCCCCGCAAGTGTGCACTACAGTTCGCGACTGACGGATCTCATCGTGACAAATTCTTCAGCACCTGTGGGGTGTATTCCCAGGGTGGCGTCAAACTGAGATTTAGTTGCGCCAGCCTGCATCGCAATCGCGATTCCCTGTATGATTTCACCTGCCTCGTCACCCACCATGTGCGCACCAAGCACCAGATCATCTGACCTTCTCACTATGAGCTTCATCAGTGTGCGTTCAGAAGATCCACTGAGGGTATGCTTCAAAGCGCGGAATTCTGACGTGTAAACATCAACATCTCCGGCGAAGCGTTCCCCGGCTTCTTCCTCCGAGATGCCTACCGTTCCGATGTTGGGTTGGCAGAAAACGGCTGTTGGAATGAGCTCGTAGTTCAACGTGCGCTTACCTTCGCCGAACTGCTGATCGACAAATACCATGCCCTGCTCGAGAGCAACTGGCGTCAATGCTGGGGTATCAATGACATCACCAAGAGCATAAATGCCGGGGACGCTTGTTTCGAATCGTTCATTGGCAATGATGCTGCCGTTTTTACGAAGCTCGACGCCGGCCTCTTCCAGACCAAGCCCTGCAGTCTTTGCCTGGCGACCAGTCGCCATCATCACCATATCGCAACGCAGTGTAGAGCCGTCAGAGAGATGGCAGATTTTTTCATCACCATCTTTTTCGATTCTTTCTACATCCGTCTGGGTGCGGATTTTTACCCCAGCCTTGGTGACTTCCTGAGTGACAAAGCGCCTGACCTCATTGTCAAAACCCCGAAGTATCTGGTCGCCCCGGTGCAGTAATTGAGTGTCGCAGCCCAGCCCATTAAAAATGCCTGCGAATTCAACAGCAATATAGCCACCGCCGACGACGACAATTCTCTTCGGCAGCGCTTCCATGGCGAACACGTCATTGGAATCGAGGGCAAGCTCACCACCTGGAATATCGGGCTTGAAAGGCCATCCACCTGTTGCGATCAGAATTCTTTTTGCTTCAAGAATTTCACCGTTAACCTCGACTTTGCCCGGGCCTGCTACAGTGCCTCTACCACGGATGATTTCAACGCCTGGACCTTCGAGAATATTTTTATAAATACCATTTAAACGATTGATTTCGTTATCTTTATTCTCTTTCAGTCTGGGCCAGTTAAAGCCATTGAAACTTGCATCAACACCAAAACCACTCGAGTGCTCAATATGGCCTTTGAACTGACTGGCGTATACGAATAGCTTTTTGGGGACACAGCCAACGTTTACACATGTACCACCCAGAAACATATCCTCGATGACTGCCACTTTCGCACCTGTTGCAGCTGCCATACGGCTTGCCCGAACGCCCCCGGAACCTGCACCGATAACCACCAGGTCATATTGTTCAGACATGATCTACACCCCTATTGAAATACTTTGATGCTGCCAACCGTATTATTTAGAAAAAGTAGCGCGAATATTTACCCGGCCAGCATCGTTTATCCGGTCAATGTTGACCTGAGTTGCCCTGACACCGAACTGGCGTCCAAGCGCCTCCATCCAGGAGATTGCGTCATCAAAGGCGACACCATCAACCCAGACTCTGAGAGAGTCTCCGTCCTGCTCGTATCGGGTCAAAGTAACACCGCTTTTACGAGCCTGCTGGCTGACCAGCGCTAGCAGCGGCGTATTGGACGCACCCGCACTGGCACCGCCACCCTGAGCGAAACGATCGGCATTGTCAGCCATGGTGTTATAAAAGCCCACCTTGGCATTCAATGTCGTGTTGAGTTCAGAATTCTGTTGAATCAAAGGCAGTACCAACACCAAAAATGCGAGGCTGATCGCCAGTAGTATCGCTACACCGCGAACTATGAGTTGATCTCGCGGGGTCTGTGATTGATACCAGTCTTTCGCTTGCTGAATACGCGGGTCGGTTTCGAGCGCTGAGCGCAATTTATCGACAGCCTTCATGCCGCTCCTCCTACCTTCAGGCGTCCTTTGACAACATCTTTATCAGCTTTCGCTGATGATATCTCTGCGGTCAGCCCCCGGGCTTCGATGGCAGCCTTGAGCGCCTGAAGATCAGACTGCTGTTGCGCGTCGACATCTATAAGAAATTCACCTATGCGCTCAGAGTACCGGATACTCTGAATGGAAACGGCGCCTTTGCTCTGGTCCAGTCCGGCCCAGGCCGCAGAAACGCTACCCATCAGACTATCAAACCCAGCGCTGTCTGCTGTATCGCCACCGCTGCGAAGCTTGCGTCTGAACCTTGATTCGTAATTGCTAGTCGACTCACCCGGGAACCATCGCTTATAGAGGTCTTTGCTGCTGCTGGAGACCATTTCAATTTGCTCAGAAGTGCGATGATTTTCCACGATAAGAAACGCACAGGCGAACACTGCAAATATCGCTGCAAAGCTGGCGATTCCGGTCCACCAAGGAGCCGGTTTTTTCTCCCTGCCTACATTGGCTGCTTTGCCTTGGAGAAGAGAAACTGTCGAGTCTCCTGGTTCGGACTTTCCAGTACTGACCATTATGCTATCGAAAGAATCTGGGTAGCCGCTCGAGATCGTAGTCTTCAGAAGATTACCTTCATCCATTGACGACGCACTGATGGACAGCGCGGCGCCAGCGACCTTGTCTCCTACGCCATCGAGCACTGCTGGCAGTGCTGAGTCTGGAACCCAACCTTCAAATACACCCTGGAGGCTGACGACCCAGCCATCATTCGCACGCAACATCTGATTGCCTGCGTATCCCGCCGTTTCTGGTTGCAACGAACTCAGGCGAAGATGGTGGATAGCAAGCAATTCAATCAGCCGGTCAATCAGATCAGATTCCACAACGTACGCTTTGTGCTTCCCACCCAGGCTTCCACCCGGGATAACGGTGTAGTCACTGATATCTCGGATAAGGACATCTTCGAGCGCAAAGGGTAATGCCCGATTAAGGTGGCGGCCTTTCACACCCGGCAAAGAGACCCAGTGTGTTGCGTAGTTGGTTGCGGAAAGCACCAGAGAGACATTACCCAAGTCGGCTTGTTCTTCAGCCCAGTCCTCTAAATTACGTGGTGGATTACCTGCGGCTTCCGAAATAAGCCAGACCCCTTGATCTGCAACCCATTCAACCCGGTTATTTTTACTATTCATTGGTTACTCTTACACGTGCTTATCACCAGGCTTCACGTGCAGCCCGGCGGGAAAAGTCTCTTCTGATGGTGTCCATCTTACCATCGGCTATATTTCGCCGTATCAAAGCTTCTACAGTACCTATCCGGCCGTTAAGATCAATACGTGCGAACATTTCAAAGTATTCAGTCGTCACCGAAAAGTCAGTTTCCGCCATCGGCGTTACAGTCTCTGCCCTGCCGGATTCGTCATCTCCGGGTGCCTCTGTCCTGAGGTTGCTTATCGGAGCGGAGCCCAGAAAATCCTGAACAGTACGATAACCCTCACCGCCTCGCCCAGCGATGATCTGTTCTGCATCGGTCAGCGTCAGTCTGCTGTCGAGTGCTGCAAGTACGAAATCCGGTGCCGTGTTTACGTTCAACTGAACGGCTGCGGGCAAGCAGGTTATATAGGGTTCGAGCTTGGCGTAGACATCCAGATCAACGCCCTCAATAAGCATTAGCTCACTGCTGTGGCTGCAGGCCTGGTAAGCGGGCCTGTAGCCGGGGTCCATCGACAGGTACTTGCTGTCGACGTTGCTTTCCTGATTTAGCCATTTGGCCCAGTCGCTGGCGATGTTTACCTCAATCCCCAGCAAGCTCAGCAGATTACGGAAGCGCTGTTCATAAACAGTGGCATTGCCGCCTGGCAGAAGACTGTTGAGGTTAAACCGTCCCTGTGCATCCTGTATCCGTATAGTGATTACACCGGGATCGAGCGGAAACGTCCTTTCAATGTTCCACTCTTCGGCTGCGTGGTCAATTCCGCTATCGGCCTCCCAATCCATGAAAAGACCTGTGCGCGTTGCCGATTCAGCCCCAAGTGCGTAAAGCCGGGCTTGCTGCTGCGTAAAAAGGGTCTGAGAACGCTCAATATCAATGGCCTGACGTTCAATCATTGAGGTTGCAAGAATAGCGACAACCGAAAATATCAGCAAAACCATCAACAGGACCATCCCGCCCTGCGATGAATGAGGTCTAGAGAGCTTATTCATTGCTAACCGGCCACTGTCGCATTATTTCCCCGTATCCTGGCGCCGTATAAAACACCTTAATCGCAGCGATGCGAGCGCCTTCTACGTCAGTGACGGGAGGCCAGTAATCAACGGCATTAAGCTCCGGAATGTCGGTAGTTGAAGGTGTCGATACCACCGCCTCAAAGCGAACCTCTTCAATCAAGTCATAGACCACCTGAGCGAGAGGGTCTGATACGTCTCCGCGATCCAGAACTTTCCAGTAATAACGAACCAGGCATTCTCCTTCAACGTCTGCATCATCAGGATCGAGTCCCTGCTCATAGGCAATACGTTCAAGAGCAGGCTCGCACGCCTCCGAGAATATATCTTCCGTTCTGTAAGCGATGCGTTGCAAGGTTGATCGTGGATCCTCGGTGACTGGGTTATTTCTCCAGCCAGCAATCGTAAGTTCAACCGGGTAATCGCCCGAGCCGATCATGAGCGCCGGAATAGTATCCCCGTACTCGTCACGCACAGGACGATTTATATACTGTGCAAGATCCCGCCCCATCACCTGATTCAGGCGCTGCAATGCGGCCAGATCATCGGCTTTATCAATGGATGCTTTGTTTACTCCAGAGATATTGCTGAGTAACTGAACGGCGGCGATGCCTACGGTGGCAGAAATGGCAACCGCAACGAGCACTTCAAGTAGAGTAAATCCACGAGCGATCATCAATTGGGCCCCATGATCGTCGATAAGTTAATGACCGGGTTGTCAGGTGTAATTTCGGGGGCTACCGCGACATCAATACGAACGAGGCCCGGGAATTGCGTCTTTGTCACCTCGGTCAGCAGGTGCCATTCCTGACCTGCCATTTCGACAATATCGTTAGTCTCACCGGGCTGCGGTGGTATACCCGTCAGTCTGATGTCTGTGAGGCGGTTTTCTGCGACAAATGAGGCCATCGTCATCGTGCGCATGGTGAGCAGGTTGTTAACCCGCATGCTCGCGGTATCGGAAATGGTAATGGCGATGCCAGCAAATATTGCGACGGCAACCATCACTTCGAGAAGAGTAAACCCTGCCTGACTGGTACGTAATCTTTGTCTGTCAGACATCGAGGCGCTCCAGACGTCGTCTGACTGGGCCTATGCCGTCGCCGATGAGGCGAATAACGAAGCTTTCATCGTCAGGGTGGGTCAACTCGACAACAAACGGAATGTATTCATCCGACGACAGGAATATCAACGCCGGGACAGCACCGTTTTCGTCAGGTTCTTCTGGCGGCTCAAGCTCATCATCGTTAACAAGAATGCGAATATCGAGCGTTTCAGGAATGACCATTGATTGTGCCAGGGCAGCATCTATCGGCGCCCAGGGGTTCTCGGAAAGCCGTGACAGCTCTTCTTCGGTCAAACCCTCAGCCACGCTCTTTTGCCTGAGGTCGTAGAAACCGACCAGATTAAGCTCGCCGGGTATCCAGGCGACACCGAGGTCGAGGTTCTGAAATACGGCCTCTTCGCGGTATCTGTTGAACGCGACGTCGAGCTTCTGAGCGAACTGCTCAGCCTCCTGTTGAGCTGCGCGGTCACTGAAATTGAGGTTCACCATGGAGAGAAGCAGGCCAACAATGACCAGCACCACCATAACTTCAACCAGTGTAAAACCGCGCTGCTTCATGCTGATCAGATATCCAGATTGCTGATGTCAGCCGCGTCGCCTTCACCACCCTCGGCCTGATCGGAACCGAGTGAAATGATTTCGTATTTGCCTTTATCTTCGAAGTACAGGAATTCGTTATCCCACGCGTCGACAGGCATCTTGCCGCCCTTCAGATAGCCACCGTTCTGATAGTTTTTAGGCTCTGGTGATGAAGAAGGCTTCTGTACCAGCGCTTCCAGGCCCTGCTCAGTGGTCGGGTAGCGGAAGTTGTGCAGCTTGTACATATCCAGTGCACCTTCAATCAACTTGATCTGATTCTTCGTTGTATCCACGCGAGCCTGATCCGCTGAGCCGATGATATTGGTGGCTACCATGGCGAGGATGCCGCCAATAATTGCGATAACGACCATAACTTCAATGAGTGTGAAACCACGCTGGTTTTGTTTCTTACCTAAAGACTGACGCATGAATTAGCTCCTATTGCACCATTTGTTGTAGTTCGAGAATTGGTAGCATGATCGCAGCGACAATAAGCGCTACGACGCCGCCCATAAACAAAAGCATGATGGGCTCAAAGATAGATACCAGGCCTGACACCGTGCTTTCCAGAGCCTTTTCCTGCTGTTCTGCCGTACGAGCAAGCATGCTGTCCAGTTCGCCACTGCTTTCACCGCTGGCAATCATGTGCAGCATAATGGGTGAGAAGTAGCGTGTTTCCTGAAGTGATTTATGCAGGCTTCCCCCTTCACTAACTCGCGCCGTTGCTCCGCTCAGAGAACGGTTGATAGGCAGGTTCAGCACGACGTCGCTGGCAATACGCATTGCTTCAACCAGAGGCAGGCCACTGCTGGTCAGAATGGCCAGGGTGCTGCCAAAGCGCGCCGTATTCACATCACGAACAAAGCGACCGATAAAAGGGGTTTTAAGTACAAGGTGATGGACTTTGCTTTTAAAGCTCTCCTGCCGCATCAGCTGCGCAAATGTCACCAGCGCCAAAACAACAACTGCAGCCAGGTAGATGCCGTAGTTGCTCAGGAAGTAACTGGCATCCAGCATGGCTTGAGTCAGTCCGGGGAGTTTCTGCCCATTTTTTACGAACACCTCGACGATATCCGGAACAACATAGGTCAGCAGGCCGATAACCAAAGCCGTCGCCACAAATGTCAGGAGGACCGGGTAAATAGCCGCATTGCGGATATTTTGCGCAGACTCGTGTGAACGTTCAGAGTAATCTGCAAGACGAATCAGAACCGGTGCAAGATTTCCTGAGTGCTCCCCTGCACTGACGGTTGATCGGAATAACAAAGGGAAGGCTCGTGGGTATTCTTCAAGGGCTTTCGCCAGAGTGTAGCCTTCCAGTACTTTGGCTCTGATGGCAAGTACCATTGCCTTAGTTTTCTGGCGCTCAGTCTGATCTGCCAGAGCTTTCAGTGACTCATCAATCGGCAACCCTGCCCCGATGAGGGTGGCCAGTTGCCGCGTAAGCAGTGCACGATCTGAAACAGACAGCGATGGGCCGCGATTAAATAAGCTGAATCCGGCACTTGCTTGTCTTTCCGTTGTCGGTGACACCTCGAGCGGCATCCAGCCCTTCTCGCGCAGCTGTTGACGAATCTGACGGGCGCTATCTCCTTCGAGAACGCCTTTCTTCTGACGCCCTTTAAGGTCCAGGGCCTGATATTCAAACGCTGCCATGCATTAACCTTTCGCTACTCGCAACAGTTCTTCTATGGTGGTGTGGCCACCCAGAACTTTGCGAATACCATCCTGACGAATACTTGGCCCAAGACGACGCGCATGAGCTTCTAGCTCCTGTTCGCCGACTTGATCGTGAATGCGGGTCTTCATGCCTTCATCCACTTCAATAATTTCGTAAATACCCTGACGGCCGCGATAGCCCAGTTGGTTGCACTTGTCGCAGCCTTTCGCATGGTAAATCACGGGCGCCTCTGACTCAGAGATTCCCAACAATTCACACTCTGCAGAATCCGCCTTGGCAGGGACTTTACAGTCGGTACACAAGACGCGAACGAGGCGCTGGGCGATCACACCAATAACGGATGATGACAAGAGAAAAGGCTCTACGCCCATATCCTGCAATCGTGTAATTGCACCAACTGCGGTATTCGTGTGTAGGGTTGATAGTACAAGATGCCCTGTCAGAGAAGCCTGAATGGCAATTTCTACCGTTTCAAGGTCACGGATTTCACCGATCATAACCACGTCGGGGTCCTGGCGGAGTATCGCTCGCAAGCCCTTGGCGAAGGTCATGTCTGCCTTAAGGTTGACCTGAGTCTGACCTATACCCGGAAGACTATATTCGACTGGGTCTTCAACCGTAAGAATGTTGCGGCTGGTATCGTTCAGATCACTCAACGCACCATATAGCGTCGTGGTTTTACCTGACCCTGTAGGGCCGGTCACCAGAATGATGCCGTGTGGCTTACTGATAATGTTGCGCATCGTCTGCAGATCACGAGATGACATGCCTAGCTGGCCAAGACTAAGTCGGCCTGCCTGTTTATCCAACAAACGCATAACCACGCGTTCGCCGTGGCTTGAAGGCATCGTAGAAACACGTACATCCACTTCCCTTCCGCCGATGCGAAGTGCGATGCGACCATCCTGAGGAACACGTTTTTCGGCAATATCCAGTTTGGCCATCACTTTAATGCGTGAGACCAGTAATGCCGCAAGTGCCCTCTTAGGCTGAACAACCTCTCGCAATACGCCATCCACCCGAAAACGCACCACAAGGCGCTTCTCATAGGTTTCAACGTGAATATCAGAAGCACTTTCTTTCACTGCTTCGGTGAGCAATGCGTTGATCAGGCGTTTGATCGGTGCGTCGCCTTCCTGTTCAAGCAGATCTTCGGTCTCGGGCACTGAGTCGGCAAGACTGGCAAGGTCCATGTCATCGCCCAGGCCTTCTACCATTTCCATGGCCTCAGATGAATCACTTTGATACGCAAGCCCTAAGCGACGATCGAACTCGTCATCAGGGATGGCTTCAAGATTATACGGACGGCCCAGATGGCGTTGCACTTCCATAAGCGCTTGGGGGTTCAGGCCTTCTTTATGAAGTACGTTGATATTGTCACTACTGGCGTCAACTAATACGCCATAGCGCTTCGCAAAACTGAAAGGTAAGCGAACTGCCAGGCTGCCGCCCGATACAGTCTGGCCCTGATCCGTTTGTGTTTCTTCTGGCACTGCAGTCATGTCTCTAATTATTCTCTGTTACCGCGACCAACACCGCGATAAGTAAAGCCGGCTTGTTTTAATGCTGCTGCATCATATTGGTTTCGGCCATCAATGATAACCTGTTGCTTAAGGAGCTTCCCTATCGCATTAAAATCTGGCTGACGAAACGGCTTCCACTCAGTCATCAATACCAGCGCATCTGACTCCGTCAGAGCGTCATATTGATGATTGCAGAAAGTGACTCCCGGTTGATTGCCGAGCGCCTGGCTCGCCGACTCCATAGCCATAGGATCATACGCCGCGATGGTGGCGCCAGCATCCAGCAGTTGACGAATCAATACAATGGCAGCCGATCCCGATACATCGGCCGTCTCTGGCCGGAATGCGAGCCCCCATATGGCGATCTGCTTGCCACGAAGGTCGCCAAGGCAATCAGTCAATGACGACATCGCCCAATTCTGTTGCATGCTGTTTCGCTGCAGGACGGCATTCAAGAGCACTGGTTCGATGTTCTTTGCGCTTGCTTCATTGATAAGCTCTTTGATATCCCCTGGCAGGCAAACACCACCGTAGCCTACACCAGGGTAAAGATAAGAATAGCCAATCCGTGAGTCTGCACCAATACCACTGCGTACCGCCTCAATATCGGCTCCAAATGATTCTGCAATTGCCGCAATTTCATTCATCAGTGAAATACGGGTGGCTAACATCGCACTTGCAGCGAGGCGCGTCAGCTCAGCATCCCGGACACTCATTGGGGTAACCCGGTCTTTCTGGCGGCTGAATGGCCTCAGCAATGAGACCATCGTGGAGCGAACTTCATAGTTTTCAGTGCCAAGAATGATACGATCCGGGCGCATGAAATCTTCAACACCCTCACCTTCTTTGAGGAAGACCGGGTAGCAAACAATACTGACGGTACTTCCTGAAGATTGGGCTGCCTGAAGCATACTCTCTGTAACTCCCAGCGACGTCGGGCTTGAGTTCACAAGAATGGATGGCGTCTTAAGGGCGTCACCGAACTGAGCTGCAAATGCTACCGCCTGCTCATCAACAGCGTCGGTATGGCCAAGCGCAAGTATGCACAGGTCGCAATCACTCGCCTGCCCAATATCAGCGGTAAAAGATAATCGTCTCGCTGATGTATTGCTTTCCAGCATGGCTGGTAGTCCGGGCTCATGAAAACTCATGTTGTGCACGGAGCTTGGGGGAGTCTGAGAGTAGTGAGTAATGATATTACCCATTTCGGCGAGACAGGCGCTGATAACAAATGACTCGTAACCGGAGCCAGCGACGGTGACTTTCAAAGGGACATCCTATGTAATCTGTCAGTTGATATATGCCCAACTCTCTCCGAGCAGGGGAATGTAAAGTACCCTATTACAAATAAATGACAAGAGCATGACAAGACACTTGTTCAGTTGAATGTGGCCAATACGAAAAAGCCCGGCAAGTGCCGGGCTTTTTCTAAGATCGGGGTGATCTTAAAGCGCTGATTCCAGTTCTGGAACTGCGTCGAACAGGTCAGCAACCAGACCGTAGTCTGCAACCTGGAAGATAGGAGCTTCTTCGTCTTTGTTGATAGCAACAATGACTTTAGAGTCCTTCATACCGGCAAGGTGCTGAATTGCACCAGAGATACCTACAGCAACGTAGAGGTCTGGGGCAACGATCTTACCGGTTTGACCAACCTGCATGTCGTTTGGAACAAAGCCAGCATCTACAGCTGCGCGGGATGCGCCGACAGCTGCGCCGATCTTGTCTGCAACTTTATACAGCATCTCGAAGTTGTCGCCGTTACCCATGCCGCGACCACCAGAGATAACCACGCTTGCCGCGGTCAGTTCTGGGCGGTCAGACTTGGCCAGCTCTTCGCTTGCGAACGCAGAAACGCCTGCGTCTTTTGCAACATCAACAGACTCGGTAGCTGCTGAGCCGCCTTCTGCTGCGGCTGCATCGAACGCAGTGCCACGAACAGTCATCACCTTGATGCTGTCAGAAGACTTAACGGTTGCGATCGCGTTACCCGCATAGATCGGACGAACAAAGGTGTCTTCACCTTCAATGCCGATCACTTCAGAGATCATGTTTACGTCCAGCAATGCTGCTGCACGTGGCAGGAAGTCTTTACCAGTGGTAGTAGCAGCAGCCAGTATGTGGCTGTAGCCTTTACCCAGCTCCGCAACCAGCTCGCCCATGTTTTCAGCGAGCTGGTATTCGTAAGCAGCGTTGTCTGCTACGAGTACTTTTGCAACACCAGCGACTTTTGCAGCAGCTTCTGCAGCAGCACCACAGCCAGCGCCAGCAACCAGAACCTCAACGTCACCACCAATTTTGGTAGCAGCAGTGATAGTGTTCAGGGTAGCGCCTTTCAGAGTGGCGTTATCGTGTTCTGCGATTACTAAAATTGCCATTACACCAACCTCTCTCAGAGCACTTTCGCGTCGTTTTTCAGTTTATCAACCAGCGTCGCTACGCTGTCGACTTTGATACCAGCAGAGCGTTCGGCTGGTGGAGTTACCTTTACCAGAGACAGGGTTGATTTAACTTCAACACCCAGGTCTGCAGGAGTAGTAATATCCAGCGGCTTACGCTTAGCTTTCATGATGTTAGGCAGTGACGCGTAACGTGGCTCGTTCAGGCGCAGGTCAGTCGTAACGATTGCTGGCAGATTCAGAGCTACAGTACGCAGACCACCGTCAATTTCACGAGTAACGTTTACTTTGTCGCCATCAACGGCAACTTCAGAAGCAAATGTACCCTGCGGCATGCCGGTCAGAGCGCCCAGCATCTGGCCAGTCTGGTTGTTGTCGCTGTCGATGGTTTGCTTACCCATCAGAACAATCTGCGGCTGCTCTTTCTCGACAACACCTTTCAGCAGCTTGGCAACTGTCAGTGGCTCGAGTTTCTCTTCTGTTTCGATCAGAATGCCGCGATCAGCACCCAGCGCCAGAGCAGTACGAATTTGCTCTTGAGCTACCTTAGGACCGATTGAAACTACAACAATCTCAGTTGCAATGCCCTTCTCTTTGAGGCGAACGGCTTCTTCTACGGCGATTTCACAAAATGGGTTCATAGCCATTTTGACGTTTGTCAGATCAACATCAGAGTTGTCTGCTTTTACGCGTACCTTGACGTTATAGTCGATAACGCGTTTTACAGCGACAAGAACCTTCATAGATTCCTCGTATTCTCTAGTGGATGATTAAAGGGTGTTTTGCAGCTATTACATTGCCCGATACCCTTTCCAGCGGGCCACATTATTGGGATTGTGACACTTGAGGTCAAGTATGAGCTATTCTCAATACTGATTCAGGCCAGTAAATACGGTACTTCTTCCTTTAAATAAGTTGCCTGATGGCCTTCTCGCCGTATAATGGCCACCATTTTTTCGAACCGGGCAATCCGGTGAAGCAACGACCGCGAATGCGGCACTCCCATCGTGATTTGAGGAGATCATCTATGCAACGTGACGTAATGGAATACGACGTAGTCATCGTCGGCGGCGGCCCTTCCGGCCTGTCGGCAGCTTGTCGTATCAAACAACTGGCAGAAGAAGCAGGCCAGGAAATCTCAGTGTGCCTGGTTGAAAAGGGTTCTGAGATTGGTGCACACATTCTTTCTGGTGCGGTCATTGAAGATCGCGCACTGACTGAACTCTTTCCGAACTGGAAAGAGATGGGCGCTCCGCTGAATACGCCAGTCAAAGGTGATGAAGTTTACTTCCTTACTTCCGATGAGAAATCTGTCAAAACTCCACACTGGGCGATTCCTAAGCCGATGCACAACGATGGAAACTACATCGTATCTCTCGGTAATGTGTGCCGCTGGCTGGGTGAGCAGGCTGAGGCGCTGGGCGTGGAGATCTACCCTGGCTTCCCGGCTGCATCTCTGATCATTGAAGACGACGTCGTCAAGGGTGTTGTTACAGGTGATATGGGTGTTGCTGAAGATGGCTCGGAAAAAGACAGCTACATGCCAGGCATGGAGTTGCGTGCCAAATACACCGTCTTTGCAGAAGGTTGTCGCGGCCACCTTGGCAAAGAGTTGATTGCAAAATTCAACCTCGATGCAGGCAAAGACCCTCAGCACTACGGCATCGGCATCAAAGAGCTGTGGGATATTGATCCTGGCAAACACCAGGAAGGTCTCGTGCTTCACGGTGCTGGCTGGCCATTGAGTGAGTCAGGTTCAACTGGCGGCTTCTTCCTGTATCACACTGAAAACAACCAGGTAGTCGTCGGTCTGATTACTGATCTGTCGTACAGCAATCCGCATGTAAGCCCGTTCGATGAATTCCAGCGCATGAAGCACCACCCTGTGCTGAAGCAATACCTTGAAGGTGGTAAGCGAGTATCTTACGGCGCACGCGCAATCGCCAAAGGCGGTTTGAACTGCCTGCCGAAGATGACCTTCCCGGGCGGCCTGGTGATTGGTTGTGATGCTGGCACCCTGAACTTCGCGAAGATCAAAGGTACGCACACAGCAATGAAGAGCGGTCTGGTCGCGGCTGAAGAGATGTTTAAAGCCCTTCAGGCTGATCGTGCGAATGACGAAATCAATGAATTCACCACTGCATTTGAAGCTTCATGGGCCTGGGAAGAACTGCACCGCAGCCGCAACTTCGGCCCGGCGATGCATAAGTTTGGAACCTTCGGCGGTGCTGCATTCAACTTTATCGATCAGAACATTTTCCCAATCCCTGTTACGCTGCATGACAAGACAGCGGATCATGAAATGCTCAAGCCGGCAGCTGATTGCAAGAAGATCGATTACCCGAAACCAGATGGCAAGCTCAGCTTTGATAAGCTCGGCTCTGTCTTTGTTGGTAACGTAAACCACGCCGAAGATCAGCCGTGCCACCTGAAGCTGACCGACGCTTCCATTCCGTTAACTCAAAACCTGCCTAAGTATAACGAACCGGCGCAGCGCTACTGCCCTGCTGGCGTTTATGAAGTGGTAGAAGATGAGAATGGACAGCGCTTCCAGATCAATTCTCAGAACTGTGTGCACTGTAAGACCTGCGATATTAAAGATCCTGCCCAGAACATCACCTGGGTTACGCCAGAAGGCGGCGGCGGTCCTAACTATCCAAACATGTAAGACAATAAAAAAGGGCCGAAAGGCCCTTTTTTATTGTTTAACCCTTGCGTTTCGAAACGCAAGGCGGCTCTGATTGTCGGGACTCAGTGACCCGACACTACCATTGACACGCCACGGAACTGAAGGTCATCAATTACGATGCCGCCCAGTTGACTCCCTCCAACACTTACGCTGGGCATACGAATGTCGATCACATTCTCATCATCAAACGGGGAGGCAAAATCAAACTTCACACCATCTGCAACATCCGTGCTCATGTTTACATATAGCTTGGCAACACGGTCGCTAGCATCGGGCGTGCGGTTTGCAGCCAGCTTTTCATTATATGCATTACCTGCAACAACTGCGTCTTCGATAACAATTCCGAAAGAAGACGACATGTCGATATCAAGATCCTCAATGCCGATTGCAGTGTAGAGCTCGATGTCATTAGTTGCACCATCGACGCGCATCTCAAGGGCGAGTGCACCACCGTACATGCTGATTGAGTCAACCAGAACATGTCGGTTGATACCGCCTGCACCTTCGACCGCTATTTCACCGGTGGTCAAGAGGATGTCCACTACACCAACACCGCCGGAAGTGGGCTCACCGAGAACAAGCAAAGAGCCGTCCTGATCGATGTCAATTTTAAATCTCAGATTATTCAGGTTGGCAGTATTACCAGGATTGCTAAAGCCAAAGAGAGTGCTACGATTCTCTCCGCCACCGATGTAAACGTCTGAAATAGTCAAGCTGCCACCGTCTCCATCGCTGACGCCGCCAACGACCTCCTCGGTATCGGTGTAGCGAATCTCTCCAATTTGCACACCAACGTCGAGCTCGATGTCTACACCAGCCTGACCGGTGACATTGTGCAGTTCAAACTCAGACATTGGCGAGAGTTCAGCCTGAGTCCCTGCTGAAGCGAGAGCTATGCAACCCGCGAGTAGTGATTTTTTCATGATAGGCGATCCATCAAGTTTTTATTGTAGTTACATCAGTTTACGTCCAGCACCATACTTGTGCAACTGACACTCAGTAGCAAATTACCTTGTTACAGCCAATACACAAGGGTTTACATGGCCCCGGCCATCAACGTGGCACAATATGACGCATTTACCTTCACTTACAAAGGAAAGGCAATCAAATTCTGACCAGAACGCATCGAGAAGCCGCTCTCTGTAAGCTCGCCCATCTCCAGTAGCTGGTAGTAGGCCGACCTCAAAAAGCGTGCAGGCAGCCCTTGCGCAGTCGTTATAACTGGAATGTCATTCCCATCTAGCTTAGTCAGTGCAATCTCGCTATCGCCATCCAGAAGCTCCACCTGGCCATTCGATAGAACTGCACCAACCCCGGTCTCTGACTCCCCTACCAATGAAATAACATGCAGAGCGGTATCCTCTACAGTGATTTTCCATTTCTCTACCGGCGTAACGAGAAAGAACTCATCACCTTCTTGCTTAACCAGGGAGGCAAACAGTCTTACCAGGGTCTTGCGCTTAATCTCCCCTCCTTCGTGAATCCATCGTCCAACCTTTGTGATCCTGATATCAATATCGCCAGACAGGGGCGGATTCCACTTATCTATCGGGTAGGTCTGGACTTTATCGAGGTCGAACGCTTTGGTTATTTCATCTAACTTCATGAGAGAGCCCTATAATCCTCTTTGCCATTCCTGGCGCAACCTGATGGAGTCTGGTCTATTAATGGCTGTGTCGAGCTGAGAGAGTAGAGCCTGTTTATCTGCCCCGAGGGTTCCTTTAAGGGGAAGATAGTTGGACGCATGGTCACTTCGAAATACCGTATCTCGAAGGTCGAGCGTATCAATAAAGGTTCTGAGTTCAACAAAAAGCTCGTGTTGATCGGGCAGTTCGTAGTCGAACCCTGCTTCTGTAAAACCCTGCACGACGCGCTCCTGGCCAAGTGGGTAACTCACGACTAGAGTGGAAAGAAACTCGGGCTGAGCTTCATTCATTAGTCTGGCGGTATTAATGGCGTGCTGGGTGCTCAGGGAGCGCCCACCCATTCCGTTGAGAACCATGACAGAAGAAGCGATACCAGCTTCTTTCAGCTTGTTCAGAGCGTTAAGAGTTGAGTCATACGTCTCTCCTTTGGATATGGCCGTTAAAACATCATCATCTCCGCTTTCTGCACCGACATAAGCGATACCAAGGCCCAGCTCTTTTAGTCGCCTAAGGTCGTCTGCGGACTTTTTCCTGATGTTTCTGGGCAGGCAGTAGGCACCTACACGTTTTACCCAAGGCAGGCTTTCTCTTATCTGCTGGAGAATGGTCTCTAGCCGCCTCGTTGGTAAAACGAATGCATCGCCGTCGGCAAGGAATACTTTTTCGAATCTCGGGCCTACCGCTGCCGCATTTTTAATTTCTGCGAGCACCTCTGCTTCGTTGCGGGCACGAAATTTCTTCTGCGGCTGAGTGTACATGTCGCAGAAGGTGCAGTTGTTCCAGGAGCAGCCATTCGTGACCTGAAATATCATAGAGCGCCCTTCGGACGGCGGACGGAATACCGGTTCAATATAGTCTGGAAACATAGTAGTGAATGCTATGGCTTTGAGTAGAGGGTGTGGGGCTATGATATGGTGCCCGGAGCCGGAATTGAACCGGCACGACCATAAGGTCGGGAGATTTTAAATCTCCTGTGTCTACCAATTCCACC
>NZ_DFQB01000054.1:0-23791 GCF_002377545.1 Thalassolituus sp. UBA3500
CGAAACCGAAGTTGCGGCTGGCACTGATCCTCTTGATCCAAACGATGTTGGTAACGACAACGACGGAGACGGGGTACCTGACAACATCGATAATGACGACGATAACGACGGCGTAAACGATGATGAAGATGACTTCCCGAACGATCCGAATGAAGACACGGATACCGATGGGGATGGCACAGGTAACAACGCAGATACCGACGATGATAACGACGGTTACAACGACCAGGATGAGATTGACAGCGGTACTGATCCTCTGGATGAGAATGATACTCCAGCGGATAACGATGGTGACGGTGTGTCAGATGTTAACGACGATGATGATGACAACGACGGTGTGAATGACGAAGACGACGCTTTCCCGAACGATCCGAATGAAGATACGGATACAGACGGCGATGGCGTTGGCAATAACGCCGATAACGATGATGA
Source organism: Thalassolituus sp. UBA3500 (assembly GCF_002377545.1). Taxonomy (NCBI): domain Bacteria; kingdom Pseudomonadati; phylum Pseudomonadota; class Gammaproteobacteria; order Oceanospirillales; family Oceanospirillaceae; genus Thalassolituus; species Thalassolituus sp. UBA3500. The sequence continues at coordinate 433 of NZ_DFQB01000054.1, forward strand.
TGGTGATGGCTACTCTGACGACGACGAGAATCAGAATGGTAGTGACCCACTTGATCCGAACGATGTCCCTGCAGACAACGACGGTGACGGCATCTCTGATGTTAACGATGACGACGATGATAACGACGGCATTTCTGACGAAGACGAGGAGAATCTCGGTACAGATCCGAAGAATCCCGACTCCGATGGCGATGGTGTAGATGACGGCACTGAAATTGGTGATACCAACAACCCTTCTGATGAAGATGGGGACGGCACTCCAGATGCTCTGGACAGCACGAATGACAGTGATAGCGATGGTCTCTCAAACTACCTCGAAACTCTGATCGGATCAGATCCAGAGGCGCGTGACAGCGATGGTGACAGCTATCGTGATCATGAAGAGATCGCTGTTGTGCTCACCGGTGAAGACATCGATGACGACGGTATTGACGATGCGCTGGACGCCAGTGTTATCGGAGCGCCAGACGAGAATGGTGACGGCGTAGCTGACTTCGCGATTGTCGATGTCGATGGAGATGGCATACCTAACCTGTTAGACACAGACAGTGATAACGATGGTATTGATGACATCAATGAGACGCTGGCAGATGCGGATGGTGATGGTATTCCAGACCTCGTAGACCCTGTGACTGCTGTTGGTGGTGGCGACAGTGATGGTGATTTCATCCCTGATGCGATTGAGTGCTGCTACGACACAGACCGTGATGGTCAGCCTGATTACATGCAGACCGACACCGACAGTGACTTTATCGATGACGTTATTGAAGCTGGTATCAGTGGCAACGATACCGATCTGGATGGCTACGACGATACCTATGACGCAGATATAGATGGCGACGGTAATGTTGATAATGGTCCTGACGGGAACCTCGATGGTATTAACGACTTCTGGCAGCCAATCGACTCTGATGGCGATGGCCTCGCCGATTATCGTGATACCGACAGCGACAATGATGGTATACCTGATGAAGAAGAGTCTGGTTATGGCGCCTTCCCGGATCGCGATACCGACGGTGATGGTATCCCGGACCGCGTAGATGGCGACAACGGTGATACCGGCACCTCAGGCGGGGACAGTGATGGCGACGGCATCAGTGACGAAGACGAGTGTTCTGCGGGTTATCCGAGCTGTGAAGACAGCGATGGTGACGGAACTCCAGATTACCTTGATGACACTGACGACAGCATTGACCAGGCGCCGGGTAATACCGATACCGATAATGACGGGCTGACGGATGAGGATGAAGCTGAGCGCGGCACTGATCCGAACAATGCAGACTCAGACAACGATGGTGTGTCTGATGGCGATGAGGTGGCTGCCGGTTCAGATCCTCTTAACCCTGACTCTGATGGAGATGGCATTGAAGATGGTAAAGAGAACACTGACAGCAATGACAACGGTGTGGTTGATAGCAATGAAGGCTATCTGCGGACATCAACAGGATCGGGGTCTATGAGCCTGCTCTGGGTGGTTGCTGCACTTCTCCTTGTCCGCCGTCGGCATCTGGCGCTGCTGCTTGCAGTCGCGTCTTTGCCAGCGGCCGCGGTAGAAGCCGATAAAGAGCGCCTGTATGTACTGGGTTCGCTGGAGTACTCACGCTTTGCCCCTATCACTGAAGGTGGTGGTATCAGAATCACCGACCGTCATGATTGGGGTGCAGGTCTTGGCTTGGGGTACGACCTGTTGGATGAGTTGGCAGTAGAGTTTTCTTACGCGACAAAAGGCGAGCTGGAGGCAGCAACCGCAGGCAGTGACGTGGGTATTGAGTACGATGCTGCGGTTCTGTCCGCGAAGTGGTTTCCTGCAATCTGGAAGGAAAATGAGCGCTACGCCGGAGACTGGCCAGAGAAGTTCAACTGGTATCTGACTGGTGGTGTGTCACACCTCAATACTTCAGGCGATGCTCTCTCTGAGAGTGAGAACTCGATGAACATAATGTACGGCGCGGGTGTGACTTACGGTCTGACGCCTAAGCTTCAACTCCGTGGTTCTTTAGATCGGATCTCGGGGGATGTTCTGACGTATGGTCTGAGTCTGATCTGGTATCCGTTCGCGTCTGAGAATCGATCATGGAAGCGTGAATCTCAGGTGATCGAAGAAGCTGCATTGCCGGTTTACGCACCTGTTGATGTTGCCGTACCTTCTGCGCAACCAGTCGTTGTGATTGAACCTACCGCTGCAGGTAAAGAAGAGGTGTGTCAGGTTGAGCGTTCAAGGGCGGATGTACTGTTCGCTTATGATTCATCCCGCCTGAGTTCTGAGTTTGATGAAAGTCTTGATATGGCAGCAGAAGATTTCTTCTCGTGTCCTGATCTTGAAATCACTCTGATTGGCTATACAGACAGTCGCGGCTCCAAGCGCTATAACGAAGCGCTGGCTCTGAAACGAGCAGAGTCTGTAGCGCAGTACCTAATGGAGCGGGGCGTGCCTTCAAACCGAATCGTTAAAATTTCACGAGGTGTTGATGCCTCCAGAGGTCTGAGCGAAGACGAGAAGCGCCGTGTTGAACTCTATTTTGGCGACCACTCTGAGTGAGTAAACACCCGTAAATCATATGTAAGCCCTCAGGTTACACATTGTAATCTGGGGGCTGTCTTTTTAAGATACATCCTTACCGCCACGGTTGTCGGCAATTAACAATAATAACGGTCGGCTGACAGCTCCCCACGCGTGGAAGGTACGGAGATAATTGTATGAAGCTGTTTCAATGGTCGACTGCCTCTCTGCTGTCGGTACTATGCACTTTTTCTGTGTCAGTTCAGGCCGCGCCGGGTGGTGTATCCTTCAATGATGCTGGCCTTTGGTTAAAGTCGGATGATGCCGGCGATATCGCCGTTGCCTGGAAAGATAATTCCGGCGCCTCAAATAATGTCGAAGTGCGTGTAACCGGTTCTGCGGCACCGTGGGCACTGAGCGCAGCGGATGCAGAACACAACTTCCATCCCTACACCACGGGTTACCAGAATAATCGCCTGTTTCATGATACGGATGCCTCGTTGGTGGAAGAGGGTGACAATGTCACACCGCTCACCATGATTGCTGTCACCCGTTTGAACAGCCTTCCTGATACCGACAGTGTTGCTCGGATTATGGGTCTGGCCAACAGCAGTCTACCGGAAGCCGCTGAGCCCGGTTTATCGGTAGCGGGGGATGATTCAGACTACGCAGGCCGTTTACAGCTCAGCTTTGAGTCGGAGTTTTCAGCCTGGCCAGATTATCTCTATAGCTCTCCCATTCCATTATCAGAAAGCGTGATCAACTTTGCGGTGGTTGGTGGTTCGAATAATACCGATGTCACACTTGGTTATAATGATACTCAGGCTTTCAGCGTCGCTGATGAGCCCGTTGTAACCCGGGGGGACACTATATCTATTGGTTATGGCACACGATTCGCCGAGAGCGCGCAACCGTTCAACGGCGATATCATGGAAGTGATCTGGTATGCCGATGAGTTGAGCGAAAATCAACTGCAGCGTGTGCACAGCTACCTGGCCGTAAAACACGGAATCGGGCTGTCAGGTGACTACCTGGCTTCGGACAATACCGTGGTCTGGCAGTCGACGGTCGATTCAGCTTATAACACCGACGTCTTTGGTCTTGGGCGTGATGATACGAGTGGCCTGAACCAGCTCATTTCCAGGTCGGTCAGATCTCCTGAATTAACGGTTTCTACGACCACTGATTTTGCTTCCGGTAATAATATTGCTCGTCCGGTTTTGGGTGCTGACCGCTCTTTCGCTTTGATGGGGCATAACGGCGGTGCGGTTTCTTTCTCGAACGCTGATATTTCCGGGTCATATTCCTATCGCTCGGAGCGCGTCTGGCTTTATCAGGCAAGCAACCTTATCGCGCCACTTGCGATGAAATTTGATCTGCCGGTACTTGCACCGGGAACGCGGGTTTATCTGGTCCGTCGCAATGCTGATGATGACTTCTCTGAGGAGGCTGTGCGTGTCGGAGAAGTGAATCGTTCTACGGGGGAAATTGCAGGGGTCGAACTGACGACCGGTGATTATTTTACGCTGGCGATCACACTGGATTCTGATGAAGACGGCGTGATCGATCCAGAGGATGCCTTCCCGAATGACCCGACGGAAACAGAAGATACCGACGGCGACGGCATTGGTGACAACGCAGACACAGATGATGACGGTGATGGTTATACCGATGCTGATGAGACAATTGCAGGTTCTGATCCGAAGGACGATAGCAGTATTCCGGCAGACAATGATAACGACGGTGTATCGGATGTCACTGATACCGACGATGATAACGACGGGTTGAGCGACAGTGATGAGGCTCTGGTAGGTACTGACCCGGAAAACCCTGATACCGACAACGATGGTGTGCTTGATGGCCCTGAAGTGGGCAGTGACGCCAGCAACCCTCGGGATGAAAATGGCGATGGTATTGCCGATGTTTTCACGCCAACCAATGATTCTGATCAGGATGGCCTGTCGAATTACGTCGAACGCCTGATCGGTTCAGATCCTGCGCGTCGTGATTCAGATGGCGATGATTTCCGTGATGATGAAGAGCTGGCAGTCGCTCTGTCAGGTCGCGACTCTGATAATGATGGCATAGATGACGCAATGGACGCAGACAGCACGGGGGCACCCGATAGTGATGGAGATGGCGTCGCCGACTTTGCCCTTCTGGATACCGATAATAACGGCACACCGGATTTGCTTGATACAGACAGTGACGCTGATGGCATCGATGACCTCTCCGAAACGTTGAATGATGCCGATGGCGATGGAATCGCCGATGTCCGTGACCCCGTTAATTCACTGGGTGGCGGTGATAGCGATACTGATGCCTTGCCTGATGTTTATGAATGCTGCGGTGATGCGGATCAGGACGGCGTACCCAACTATATGCAGTCAGACAGCGATTCTGATTCGATTCATGATGGTTATGAGGCAGGCATTGTCAGCCCGGCCGATGATGATGGCGATGGTTATGACAACCGCTACGATGCCGACATAAATGGAGATGGCGTTGTGGATAACGGACCGGATGTTAACGATGACGGTCTGCGAGACGATTGGATGCCGCTTGATACCGATGGCGATGGCCTCCCGGATTACGCTGATACCGATAGTGATAACGATGGTGTCAGCGATGAAGATGAAACTTTGTTTGGCAGCGCACTCACTGATGACGCAGACGGTGACGGTATTCCATCCCAGGTCGATGCATCTCAGGGAGAGAACGGCGGTGATAGTGACAGCGACGGGCTTAGCGATTCAGAGGAGTGTCCTGAAGGTTATCCATACTGCCGTGACACAGACAGTAATGGCACGCCGGACTATATGTCAGTGGACAGTGACGGCGATGGTATTCTCGATGCTGAAGATCCGGATACAGCGCCTGGTGGTGGTGACTCTGATGGTGATGGTGTAGGCGATGCTGAAGAGTGCCCTGTGGCTGGCGAATGTCCGGATTCCGACGGCGATGGCATTCCGGACTACCTCGATGATGATACCCAGTATCAAGCACCTGATGTGGATGAAGACGATGGAAGCGAAGGTGGTGATCAGGCTCCTGAAGCACCAGAAACTCTATCAGATCATATGACTTCTTCGACTGGTGTCGGCGCTTTCTCAATGCTTTGGGGGATGCTTGCTCTTCTGTTAATTCGTCGCCGTTCAATCGCGCTGATCCTTTCTTTAAGCACCATGGTGGCCCTGCCTGCAACTGCGGCTGAGTTATCGAAAGAACGTCTTTATATAACGGGCAGTGCAGAATATTCGCGTTTCAGCCCAGAGACCGAAGGCAGTGTTTACACCGTCTCTGACCGGCACGACTGGGGTGTGAGCCTCGGTGCGGGCTATGACTTGTTTGACCAGTGGGCTCTTGAGTTTGATTTCAGTCAGAAGGGCGAACTCCAGGCGCTGAGAGATAATGCGGTGGAGAATTCTGAATACAGCTTTGCCGCTGCCACTGTCGCCTGGTACCCATCCATCTGGTATTCCAACCGTCGATACGACGACACTTGGCCTCACAAATTGAATTGGTTTATCTCCAGTGGCGTCAGCCGTATGTTTGTTTCCGGTAGTGCCGATAACGAACTGGAAAACTCGGTAAACCTGTCTCTTGGAGGCGGTGTGACTTACGGTTTGTCGTCGGGCGTTGAACTGAAAGCAACTGCAGAAAGGCTATCGGGCGATGTGTTCAGTTGGGGCCTGGGCCTCAGTTGGTACCCATATGCACCCGCCAGTCGCGGTCAGGCTGGTCGTAGCTATGATCCGGATGAAGCGCGCACGCCTTTATATCAGCCATATCAGGTGGCCAGCCAACGAGTAGCCAGAACTCATGTTGCAGATTGTGGGCTTCAATTAAAAAATGCTCAGGTTGAGTTTTCTGAGAGTTCGTACCTGTTGCAACGCGAGTACTTCCCTCGTCTTGATGAAATCAGCGACGATTTCTTCAAGTGCCCTGGGGTAACGTTAGTGGTTGTGGGGACAGGTGAGCAGGCTGGTCTGGATCAGGACTCGCGTCGTGATGATCTGGCTTATCAGCGCGCACGCGCCGTTTACCAATATCTTGTAAGACGGGGAGTGCCATCGAATCGGGTTGTGATTTCAACCCGCCCGATGGACGACGCGGCATCTGAGCACCGCGCTGAGGTATTCTTCGCCCGCTAATGCGGGCGAAAAGTCAGCTCTGAAATCAGCTTACTTTATTTAACAGATAGGTGGTAAGCAGGGGAACAGGACGTCCTGTTGCACCTTTGCTTGTGCCATCACCGCCCCATGCTGGTCCGGCAATATCGACGTGAGCCCAGCGGGTTCCCTCGGTAAAGCGTGAGAGGAAGCACGCAGCAGTTGTCGCTCCCGCGAGAGGGCCGCCAATGTTAGCGATATCTGCAAAGTTACTGTCGAGCAGTGACTGGTAATCGTCTTCCAGCGGTAAACGCCAGACGCGGTCGCCGGAGTAAGCGCCTGCAGTATTCAGCTCAGTAGCCAGTTCTTCATCGGTGGTAAACAAGCCAGAATTCACCTTCCCGAGAGCCGCCATACAAGCGCCGGTCAGGGTGGCAACATCCACACAGGTGGCTGGCTTGTAGTCACGAATACCCAGAGTCAGCGCATCACATAACACCAGTCGGCCTTCGGCGTCGGTATTAAGAATTTCGACGGTCTGCCCGGACAGTGTTGTCACAACGTCGCCCGGCTTGCTAGCGTCGCCTGCTGGCATATTTTCAGCGCTGGTAATGATAGCAACCACGTTGATGGCCGGTTTCAGCTCGGCGATTGTTTTCATGGTGCCCAAAACAGATGCGGCGCCGCACATGTCGTACTTCATCTCGTCCATCTTGGCACCCGGCTTCAGGCTGATGCCGCCGGTATCAAAGGTGATACCTTTGCCCACAATCATGTGAGGCGCTTCTTTGCCTGCACCTTTGTATTCCATGATAATCAGCTTGCCGGGTTCAGAAGAGCCTTTGGCAACGGAATAGAAAGCGCCCGCGCCCATCTCTTCCATTTCTTTCTCGTCGTAGACCTTGCAGCTAAAGCCCGCAGCGTCGGACAGCTTCTGAGCTTCGTCTGCCAGATAGGTCGGAGTGCAGATGTTGGGTGGCATATTGCCGAGTTCTTTGGCGTAAGACGTACCCAGACCTTTAGCATCGGCGACGGTCAGAGCTGTTTTGACGTCTTCACCAATCCAGACGAGAGTGTCCAGTGCGGGTGATGGTTCTTTCCCTGGCAGAGTGGCGATGAACTTGTATTGCGCAGCGTGAACCGCGAGTACGATCTGCTCGGCCCACCAGGCCTGTGGTCGGCTGTCGGTGGCCAGGGCAGAGACATCAACGGCGGCGGTTCCGGTTTTTCCTGCAATAGCTTTGCCGATTGTACTGGCGATTTTGTTAGCATCGACAGCATTAAGATTCTCTTTACCGCTACCGGCAATGACGGTGCGGTTGGCTTGAGTATTGGCCAGCGAATACAGGGTGAGAGAGCTGCCAGCACTCCCCGTGACATCTTTTGCGCTGATTCGAGCCTGGATAGCTCCACCCGAGGCAGAATCTATTTTTTCGGCAGAGGCAGAGAGCTCACCGTTATCGTTAATTGTGACGACGAGAGTATCTGCAGGAAGTTCTGCAGGGTTACCGGTGAAAATCTGAAAATCCATCGTGGCTCCTTAGGGGGCTGGTTCGGTCATATTCGATGTAGCGAAATAACATGTTCCATCTAAGTGTGCGGCCAGACCGGGAAAATACAAGTAGCTGGGGTAACGGAAGCTGAAAAAAACAGTACAATGCTGCCTTGTGGATCTCTCTGATTGACCCGGCAGCTGCGACAGAGAGGTAACTACCCGACGAAACAGGTGCGACACCGTTTGATCTTATTTCGATATTTATCACGTGAGTTACTCGGCACAATGGCCGCAGTCACTATCGTTCTACTCATGATTATGATGAGCGGCAGGCTTATCAATCAGCTTGCGTCAGCCGCTGCCGGTGAAATACCTCTGGAAGTCGTTTTTTTTACGCTGCTTCTGAGAATGCCGTCGTTTCTTGAAATGATCCTGCCCATGGCCCTGTTCATCTCGGTATTGCTGGCGTATGGGCGCATGTATTCCGAGAATGAAATGAGTGTGCTTTCAGCAACCGGTTTTTCTGATCGTCGCTTGTTGCTCTTCACTATGGTTCCGGGTGCTGCGGTCATGTTGATCGTGGGATCTTTTTCGCTCTATCTCAGCCCGCTTGGCGCGGAGAAAATGGAAGATCTCTACGAAAAACAAGCCGAAATGACGGAGTTCGAGCTGCTTGCACCGGGTAGATTCCAAAGTATGAAGAAAGGTACACGGGTGACCTATACCGAGTCTCTGTCTGAGAATAAAACGGTGATGAATCAGGTATTCATTGCCGATGGCGATACCTTGATGCTCGCAGAGAAAGGCAGCCAGTACTTCAGCTCAGAAACCGGTTCGCGTTTTCTGGAACTTCATAATGGCAAGCGCTTTGATCTGGCCGCTGATAGTGCAGAATTGCAGGTACTCGAATTTGAACGATATGGCGTGAAGATCGCAGATGAATCGGAAGACCGTCGTAAAGTTCGGAAAGATGCGGTGGCTACTCTTGATCTGTTGTCATCTGAAGACCCCAAGTTTCAGGCGCAGTTGCATTGGCGTCTGTCATTGATTGTGATGGTGCCAGTACTGGTTTTAATCGCTTTTCCTTTGTCCAAAGTTAATCCAAGGCAAGGGCGCTTCGCTCGTATGTTTCCTGCCATTATTCTTTTTATGGTGTACATCTCGTTATTGATTGCCATGCGAGGCATGCTTGAGAAGGAGCGTGTTCCGGCGGTAGCGATCTGGGCATTGCATTTAATCTACCTGATCATCGGGCTGGCGCTTCTGATTGGCCCTGAGATACTCCGACGTCGTCGGGCAGGGAGAGTACTGTGAACCGTCTCGATCGCTATGTTGGTAAAAGCGTTCTGATGGCCACCCTTGTGGTGATTCTGGTTATTGTCGGCCTGGATGCGATTTTTACGCTCGTCGACGAATTGGATCAGCTTAAGGGTGCCTACGGTTTTGTTGAAGCGCTTGAGTTTATGGCGTTACGTCTGCCACGACGTGCTTACGAATATATGCCCATGGCGTGCTTGATTGGTTGTCTTGCGGGGTTAGGTGGGCTTGCAGCAAACAGTGAACTGACGGTGATGCGGGCTGCCGGACTTTCGGTCACCCGAATTATCTGGTCGGTCATCAAGCCAGTTGCTGTATTGATGGTTCTGAGTGTTGCTTTGGCGGAGTATGCGATTCCTACGTTGGAGAGAATGGCTCAGTCTCAGAAGGCGGTGCAACAGGGCAAAGGCGAACTGCTGTCGAATAAAGGCAAGGGCTATTGGCATCGTGAGGGTGACCAATTCATGCGCTTCCGGGCGGTTGAACCCAATGGCGTGTTGCACGGTATTGCCGTTTTTTACTTTTCGCCAGAAAAAGAACTCACCCGTGTTGTGCGTGCCGAGAGGGCGATCTTTCAGCGTAGCCACTGGCAGATGCAGAACGTTCGTGAGCAGCTCATCAGTGACGACCAGAGCAGCGTCACCTCTTACGGCTCTAGGCGTTGGGATTCTGGCCTGACGCCAGAGAGCCTGAGTGTGGTCATGATTGAGCCACGGGATATGTCGATCTCAAACCTCTACGCTTATGCTCAGTATCTGGATGATCAGGACCTGAATGCCGATAACTACTTACTGTCGTTCTGGAAAAAAGTCACGCAACCCCTAAGTACTTTTGCGCTGGTACTACTCGGTGCGGCCTTTATCTTTGGGCCGTTACGTCAGGTGACTGCTGGCTCGCGGATCTTTTCAGGTATTCTGGTCGGTCTGGTGTATAAATACCTTGAAGAGATGTTAGCTCCGGCCAGTATTGTATTGGGCTTTGCGCCCATCATGGCCAGTATTATCCCCATCGTTCTGAGTGCTTTGATCGGTATTTACCTGCTTCGTAAGAGCGGCTGACGAAAGTCAGCTGCCTTTCGGGCGATACACAATACGTGTCAGCGACGCAATGTCATGCCAGGTGCGTTCTTTTTTATCAATTAGCATCCAGAAATACCCCAGCCCAACAATGGCTAATGAGAAAAAGCCAGTCGCACTGCGCAGTATGCAGTGGCTGAGTTTGACGGGGGAGTCGTCATTAGTAATCAGGTAGATATTCCAGGCCTTCATGCCAATGGTCTGACCACCACGGCGCCACGAGTGCATGTAGTACAGAAAGCAGATGGAATAAAAGACAGAGCCGACCATGGCTGGACTCAGGCGAACCATCTCTTCCTGACCTGTCATTGCCGATATAGCCGTAACCAGCAGGCCACCGAGAATGATATAGAGAGCGAGAAGTACCAGCGCATCGTATGCCATGGCTGCAAGGCGGCGAATGAGTGATGCGGTAGGGTAGTTTTGAAGCGACATTGGGGAAATAACCTCTGCAATCTGTTCACTGACGTCGGTCAGGACGCGTCTGGATGGGAATGTTAACATAAGCCCGAGACCAAAATTACAGGAGTCATCTTATGGTGGATCTGTTTGATATCCGTCGTGAATACACGGCTGGACGATTGGATGAAAATACAGCGGCAGAAAATCCTATGACCCAGTTTCATGCGTGGTTTGAGGAGCAAAAAGCCGCATCACCCGATGAGCCAACCATGATGACGGTAGCCTCTTGCGACAGTGAAGGTCAGCCCTGGCAGCGCATTCTTTTGTTAAAGAGTTACGACGAGGATGGGTTTGTATTCTTTACCAATTACACCAGCAATAAGGCCCGCCATTTCGGAGAAAACCCCAAAGCGGCTCTGCACTTTGCCTGGTTGGCTCAAGAGCGACAGGCCATGATCCAGGGCGTCGTCACGAAAATCTCGCGGGAAGAAACGGAAGCCTACTTCCACTCCCGGCCGCGTGAGAGTCAATTAGGCGCCTGGGCCTCAGACCAGAGTGCCCCGCTGGCCAATCGTGCTGAACTCGAGGCCCGTTTTACCAAGCTGAAAAATGAATTTGAAGGGTGCGATATTCCAGTGCCTGATCATTGGGGAGGATACCGGTTGAGCCCTGAGCGTTTCGAATTCTGGCAAGGAGGCGAAGCTCGTCTGCACGACCGACTGGAGTATGTGCGTGATGCTAATGACTGGACAAAACAGCGCCTCAATCCCTGAGCGGTGCTGAATGAATTGGCCAACTCAGAGCCGGCGCATCAAGTCGCGGCTCTGAGTAACGTAATGCCCACCAAAGAGCACTGCATGATTCAGTAAATGAAACAGCTGATAGATGCCGCGTCGTTCTTCATAATCCTCATCAATTTTGCGCACGCTCTGATAGCCCTGATAAAACGCATCGGGGAAACGTCCAAAGAGTTCTGTCATAGCCAGGTCAGCTTCCGCATCGCCGTAGTAACAGGCCGGATCGTAAATTACCGGGAGGGAACCGCGACTGTCAGGAATAAAGCCGATATTGCCCGACCATAGGTCGCCATGTAGAAGAGATGCGTCAGGTTGATGCCCTTTGAGTGCATTTGAACAGGCGTGCAGAACCCGGTCTGCACTGGCGAAAACGTCACCCTGACTTGCGAGCTCACGTACCAGAGGCTTAAGACGCTGCTCTACGAAAAAGTCAGACCAGTTGCTACGCCAGCCATTATTCAGAGGGGTAGAACCACAATAGGTGGTTTTGTTATAGCCGTACCCCAGACTACTCAGGTTACTATGCAGAGTGGCCAGTTCAATACCTGCCTGATGCCAGTCGCCGTGAACCGCGAGCGGCAGGTGGGAGAGCAGGATGTATGAGTGACCATCTACCTCGCCGGTTGCGTAGGGCACAGCCGTCCGGATAGCCTGCGTTCTGGCGATTTCCAGAAGACCCGAAACTTCAGCTGCGAACTGGTCGCTGGCCAGTTCTGAAGCTGGCTGCATCTTAAGAAAGAAGTCGCCAGCCTCTGTGTGAATGACGAACTGCTGCTGTTTACTGTTATTCAGGTGTTGGCAATAGTTCAGTATGTCGCAGGCGCCGACAGGCAGCTTGCGTTGGTCGATTGCATCCGCGAGCAGGCGAGTAAGTGTGTACTCGGGATTACCGTGCGATGCAGTTTGTGGGAGTGGCATAGTCAGACACCATTAATTGAACATATGATCAGTATAAGTTGTTATTTAGACGAGAATGATGATCAGTTCTCAGAATAGCGTAACCGAGGTAAGGTCGTGTGGAGGTTTTGTGTGCGAAAGTAAGCAATCAAAAAAAAGCCCCGTAGCATTGCTGCTTCGGGGCTTTAAGAATTCGTGGTAGCTATGACTGGACTTGAACCAGTGACCCCAGCATTATGAATGCTGTGCTCTAACCAGCTGAGCTACATAGCCACTTCAAACTTCCTTGGTCGCGTGTGCGTCTCAAGTGGCGCGTATTATGCCACTATCTTTCAGCCTGTCAACAGTTTTTCGGTATGAATTTCAACGGCTTACCGGATTTCAGGTGCTGAGCTGCAAATGGACACAAAAAAGCCCGATAGCCCGCCATTGTCTGGCTTGCTACCGGGCTTCTAAAGGCGAGGCAATCAGATGATGCCTTGCTCCTGCAGGTCAGCGATCAGGTTGTCGAGTGACTCCTGATCTGCGGCGAGGCTGATGTCAGCACCATCGGCACCGCCAGCTACCAGAGCAACCAGGCCGTTCGCTTTCAGTACCTGAGCCGTTTCGGCCGTGGCAATACCGGAGACGCGCCCCATTTCATACAGGCGACGATCCAGTGCGTTGACAATGTCTTCCGCATTGGCTGCATTCACCGCAACGATGGCTGGCTTCTGGTTAAAGCGACGGGCTTTTTCGTCCGCCGATACCGGTGAGGTGTTGCTGCCGTCTGCAGCCGCGCCACCGACGATCATGCCTGCACCAATAGTAACGTTGGTCAGGCGGTCAATAATGATGAAAGCGCCAGTGCCTGGAATTTTACTGTAGGTGTCATACGGTACAGCTTTGTCGAGGGATACTTCGACCAGTGCGATTTCGTTCAGCGCTACCTGGTCAGCAGTGCTGTGTTCAAGCGTGTTCACGTCGATCAGGTGGTGGATCTGTGTGAAGGTACCCGAGGTTGAGCTGGATGCGAACTTCAGGTCGTACGGTTTACCGGGCACCATGGCACCTTCGGTCATCCATACAATGTTGGCGTTGAGTCGGCTACCAACGTCTGGCACATCATCAACTTTAACAATGACGTCACCGCGGCTGATGTCGATTTCATCTTCAAGAGTCAGGGTAACGGCCTGACCGACGAAACCTTCATCAAGGTTACCGTCGTAGGTGACGATGCTTTCAACCTTGCTGGTTTTCTGCGATGGCAGGGCCATAACAGTCTCGCCTGGCTTGATGGTACCTGAAGCAATCGTGCCGCAGAATCCACGGAAGTCGAGGTTAGGTCGGTTAACGTACTGAACCGGAAGGCGGAAGTTTTCCAGGTTTTTGTCTTTGGCAACTTCTACAGACTCAAGGATTTCCATGAGAGTCTGACCTTTGAACCAAGGTGCACGCTCAGAGCGGTCAACGACGTTGTCGCCATCCAGTGCGGACATAGGAACAAAGCGAATATCGTCGAGGTTCAGTTTGTTAGCAAAGTCGAGGTAGTCTTCACGGATTTCATTGAAGCGGTCTTCGCTGAAGTCCATCAGGTCCATTTTGTTAATGGCTACAACCACATGCTTGATGCCCAGCAGAGAGGCGATGAAGCTGTGTCGACGGGTCTGGGTCTGAACACCGTAACGGGCATCAATCAGGATGATCGCAAGATCACAGGTTGACGCGCCGGTAGCCATGTTGCGGGTGTACTGCTCGTGTCCCGGGGTGTCAGCAATGATGAACTTACGCTTGGCGGTGGAGAAGTAGCGGTAAGCAACGTCAATGGTAATACCTTGCTCGCGCTCCGCCTGCAGACCATCGACCAGAAGTGCAAGGTCAACTTTTTCACCTGTGGTGCCTGATTTGGCGCTGTCTTTTTCGATTGCCGCCAGCTGATCTTCATAGATCATTTTGGAATCGTGCAGCAGACGGCCGATCAGGGTGGATTTGCCGTCGTCTACGTTACCGCAGGTCAGGAAGCGCAGCATTTGCTTGTTTTCGTGCTGCTTCAGGTACTCAAGGATATCGGAAGCAATCAGATCTGACTGGTGTGACATTAGAAGTACCCCTCCTGTTTTTTCTTCTCCATCGAACCGGATGAATCGTGGTCAATAGCCCGGCCCTGACGTTCAGATGTTGTGGTGAGCAGCATTTCCTGAATGATTTCGGGCAACGTTGCGGCTTCGGACTCCACCGCGCCGGTCAGTGGGTAGCACCCCAGAGTACGGAAGCGGACAGATTTCATTTCTGGCACTTCGCCTTCTTCAAGCGGCATACGGTCGTCGTCGACCATAATCAGCATACCATCGCGTTCAACAACCGGGCGTTTATCTGCGAAATACAGAGGTACCAGCGGAATATCTTCGAGGTAGATGTACTGCCAGATGTCCAGCTCGGTCCAGTTCGACAGTGGGAAAACACGGATGCTTTCACCCTTGTTTACTTTGCCGTTATAGATATTCCACAGTTCTGGACGCTGGTTTTTCGGGTCCCAGCGGTGCTTGCTGTCGCGGAAAGAGTACACGCGCTCTTTTGCACGGGATTTCTCTTCGTCACGACGGGCACCACCGAAGGCAGCATCGAACTTATACTTGTCCAGAGCCTGCTTGAGGGCCTGTGTCTTCATCACGTCAGTGTGCTTCGACGAACCGTGCGTGAATGGACCAATGCCTTGTTCTACGCCTTCCTGGTTGGTGTGAACGATCAGCTCCATGCCAATGTCTTTGGCCATCTTGTCACGGAACTCAATCATTTCCCGGAATTTCCAGGTGGTGTCTACGTGCATCAGAGGAAAAGGCGGCTTACCAGGGTAGAAGGCCTTTCTTGCCAGGTGCAACATTACCGCAGAGTCTTTACCGATAGAGTAAAGCATTACGGGGTTATCGAATTCGGCAGCTACTTCGCGGATGATGTGCATACTCTCCGCTTCTAGCTGTTTCAGGTGGGTCAGATTGTAGTCGGTCATGGTTGGCCTGTTAGCTCTCTGAAAGGTATAAAACCGGCAAAATAAATTTGACGCAAATATACCAAGGAGAGAGGTATATAAAAAGGCACTATTGATAACAAATAGCTATATCAATATCGTGTTCAAATCCATTAATTTCAAAGAGATTAGCGCAATGGGAGCAGAAAGAGTCGTTGGAATCCCCGGTACTGCTGGTGCGCTCGATGCGAGGGTGATGGAAATCGAGGGTGTTAAGACGGGATTAGTGATGTGTCATCCGCACCCTTTATTTTCGGGTACTATGGACAATAAGGTCGTGACCACAGCCGTACGTGCGGCGAAAGGGTTAGGGTTGAATACGCTCAGGTTCAATTTCCGCGGTGTCGGCGATAGTGAGGGGGCCCACGATAATGGCGTCGGAGAGCAGCAGGATGTCGCGTCCGTCGTAACCTATGCCAAAGAAGTACTCGGTTGGGAACGGATTGTTCTCGCTGGGTTCTCGTTTGGTGCCGGAATGGCCTGCCTCTGCGGTTGTGATCATTCTGAAATGATTGGCGGACTGGTTTTGATCGCCCCCGCAGTACACCACTTTGATGCGCCGACCACTCTGCCTCAAGGTATCGAAACCTGGGTTTTAATGGGCGACGCAGACGAAGTCGTGCCCTTTGATGAGGTGGAGAGCTGGGTGCAGTTGGTGGTTCCGCAACCTCATTGGCTGGTTTTCGAAGGTGCGGGTCACTTTTTTCATGGCCGGATCACGGATCTGACATCGACACTGACCGAAGAGTTGTCGGTGTTCATTGATTCGCACTAGCGTTGAGCTGGGAGAATGTTCAGTAAGGCAAGTCATTGAAAGGTGCTCTATTTGCACTTTTGTGGCCTGAGCGGTAAATTTCGCCCCCCGAAAATCCTTATTGGAGAGTGTCCGTGTCAACCCCGTGGGAACTGTATCAGGCAGATTTGCTGCGCGACGATTTTTCATATGACCCAGCTCAGGAGATGGCGGTTAAGCATCTACAACGTCTTTACGATGACCTTGTGGCGGCCGAACAGCGTCGCGCAAAGCAGGGCGTCTTGGGTAAGTTGTCGAAAAAGCTGAGCCGCTCTAAGCCAGAACCAGAGAAGGGGATCTACTTCTGGGGAGGCGTCGGTCGCGGTAAAACGTACCTCGTTGACACTTTCTATGATGCGCTACCATTCAAGCGCAAGATGCGCACGCACTTTCACCGTTTTATGCAGCGTGTGCACGGTGACCTGACCAAACTTGCCGGTGCAAAGAACCCACTTACCGTCGTCGCTGACCAGATTGCCGAAGAAGCTCGGGTTATCTGCTTTGACGAGTTCTTCGTGTCTGATATCGGTGATGCCATGATCCTGGGCGGGCTGATGCAGGAGCTGTTTGACCGCGGCGTCACTCTGGTAGCGACATCGAATATTGTGCCAGATGGCCTCTATAAAGATGGCCTACAGCGGGATCGTTTTGTTCCGGCCATCAAGTTGCTCAATCAGTTTACGGAGGTGGTGAACGTCGACAGTGGCGTGGATTACCGTCTGCGGACACTCGAACAGGCGGAGTTGTATCATCACCCGCTGGACTCTGAGGCGAACTCCAGTCTGGAGAAAAGCTTTCAGGGCCTTATTGCCGACCCGCGTCATGTTGAAGCAAACTCTAGTGTTGAGATTCTTGGACGGAAGATACCGGCGAAGGCCGTATGTGATGACATTGCATGGTTTGATTTTTATGCGCTTTGCGATGGTCCACGCTCGCAAAATGATTACATCGAACTGGGTAAGCTTTTTCATGCGGTTATCGTTTCGGATGTGCCAGCGATGGGGTCTAAGAACGATGACCTGGCGCGTCGTTTTATTAACTTGATCGACGAGTTTTATGACCGCGGTGTGAAAGTCATTATGTCTGCGGATGCGCCTATTCCGGACATCTACAGCACCGGAAAACTCGAGTTTGAATTTCAGCGCACGACATCACGTATGCTGGAAATGCAGTCTCACGAGTACCTGGCTCGTGAGCACCGCCCGGACTGATCAGCCCTTCAACCGGTCAAGCCCAAACTTACGGCTGAGTATCCGGTCAAGAAGTCGCAAGGGTAGCCAGCGCTTCATCAGAGGTAACGCTGTGCTGCCATTGCCTATTCTTAGCTCAGGGGCGGGGCTCCCCTGAATTCTCAGTAACATTTCTTTGGCAAATGCTTCCGCCGTCGTTGGGTTTTGTTGAGAAGCCACAGCACGCTCTCGTATTTTATCTTCTACGGATTTAAACAATGAGTCAGGCTTTAGAAGGTCACTGACTCCGGCCAGGGAATTATCTCCAAAACTTGATTGAATCGCCCCTGGCTGAACTGTGATGACTTCGATGCCAAATGGCGCAAGCTCCATACGCATGGCATCGCTCAGCGAGTGTAAGGCGGCCTTGGTTGCGCAGTAGGCACCTGAAAAAGGGGTGGTCAGAATGCCAGAAACTGAGCCGATGTTAATGACCTGAGCGGTATCCGAGGCACGTAACATGGATAGCGCTTCGCTTGTGACGCTGACAGGCGCCAGTACATTGGTCTCAAACTGGCGCATAAGGTTTTCTCTCGACAACTCAGTGACTGGGCCCATGGCAGCATAGCCGGCGTTGTTAATCAGTAAATCGATGTGGCCGATACGCTCCCGTATTTCGCTGAAAACAGCTTGAATGGCAGCGTCATCGTTGACATCCAGGGCCATGCGAATGGCATTCTCATGATCGAGGTATTGAAGGTCATCAATATTGCGGGCTGTGGCTACCACGGTATCGCCCCGAGCGATACAAGCACGGGCGAGGGCACGTCCGATACCTGTTGAGCAACCGGTAATAAATACGTTTCTCTCGCTCATGTGCTCTCCTGATCTTTCTTTATCGGTGATTACTGGTCCGCTTCTGCTGCCTTGAGCAGTGACAGGACTTCGCTACGGATACTGGTCATATCCTTGGGGTTAAAACCAACGTGCTGGCTGTGCAGCTTTCCTTCATGATCAATCAGATAGGCCGTTGGCATACCTCTTAATTGGTATGTTGCGGCAGTAGCCTGGTCGTCGAACAGGGTGGGGTAGTCAACCGGGTACTCAGCCAGAAAGCGAAGCCCCTCTTCACGGGTTTCATCAACATTAAGAGCCAGAACTTCAAAACCACGATCTTTAAGTTCATTCCGGAGTTCGTTGAGTAATGGTAATGATTTTCTGCATGGGCCACACCAGGACGCCCAGAAATCAAGGTAGATGACCTTGCCGCGATACTCTGACAGAGATATCTGACGCGTTTCGTCCAGAGTTGTCAATGTGAACTCTGGCGCATTGACCTGGCTGTCTGCATGGGCCAGTCCAGCAATAGTAATCAACATCAGCGCGACCAGATGTCGGATTGTTGCGGCAAACCTACGAAAGTACATAACGATAACTCATGAATAAATGTAACAGTATTCTGCGTGCTCTGCGTTTGTTTGACAATGCGGGCTTTGCAGCCATCGTCACCCATGTGGGTGGTTTTCGTTTCTGACCCTGCAGGACTGACAGCGTCGTCTACACTGTAAGTAGTATTTGCAGAGGGAACAGGAATGAAAGTACAGAAGCCGCTAATCGCGATGCTGCTGGGATTACTATTGCATTTGGTTGGAATTAACGACGCGTCAGCGCGCGTGGCTTCGATACCCGGTTATTCTCCAGAGACCAATGTGCTTGATGTCGCTGAAGCACAGTCCGGTCAGAATCTTGCCTTTATTACTCGCTATGTTGAGGACACGTCAGGTGACCTGGTCATTGGAGACGAAGAGAGCCTCGGCTGGAAAGCGGCGCGTGAAGACTTATCGTTCGGTTATACCAATTCGGTGTACTGGTTTCGTTTTAAGCTCACGAACTCCGGCCATCGACATCTTAGTCGGTTGATCAGTATTTCTTACCCGGTTCTTGATTATATCGATTTGTATCGCAAGACCAACGAAGGAGAGTGGCAACTAATCAGCCTGGGAGATAAGCAGGAATTCAGTGACCGTCTGTTGCCGCATCGCCACTTTCTGGTTCCTTTCGAGGTTGATCCCGGAGAAATTCAGGAGTGGGTTTTCAGGGTGGAAACATCCAGTTCGATGCAGGTACCGATGACGCTGTGGGATGAACGTGACTTCTTTGTTCATGATCAGAACCAGCTGTTAGGGCTTGGCCTGTATTACGGCATTATGCTGATTATGGTGTTTTATAACCTCTTTGTTTTCTTTTCGGTTAAAGAAGGGAATTATCTTTTCTACGTACTTTATGTCGGCTGTATGGCTGGCTTTCTCGGTAGTTTACAGGGCATTAACTTTCAGTACTTGTGGCCATCTGCAATCCACTGGAATGATCAGAGCATTATCGTGCTACTATCCGGCGTCATTATTTTTGCCGGTATTTTTACCCGGAAGTTTCTGTACCTTCATACCGACCAATCCTTCTTTAATAAATTGATTGGACTGCTGATTCTTATATGTATTGGCATCGTGTTTCTAAGTAATCTGGTCGCTTATCACACATTAATACGCGTGCTTATTGTAGTAGCCATTTTAGCCATGATCGGTGCTATTGTGCTTGGCGTGAGGCGTTGGGCTGAGGGCTTTGTTGCCGCGCGCTACTACACCATTGCATGGATCAGTTTCTTACTAGGTGGCATCGTACTGGCGCTCAATAAGTTCAATATTATCCCGAGAAACTTTTTTACTGAGAATTCACTTCAGATTGGCTCGGCTATGGAGGTGATTTTGCTGTCGTTTGCGCTGGCCGACCGCCTGAATCAGGAAAAGCGTGAACGCTATGAAGCTCAGATCAGTGCATTGGAGCACGAAAAATTAGCACGTAAAGCTCAGACGGAAGCCCTTGATCAGGAACGTAACGCGCGTAAAGCTCAGGAGAAAGCATTAGAGCATGAGCGAGCCGCGCGGGAAGCTCAGGAGAAGGCTTTAGATATTCAGAAGAGAGCCACTGAAACACTCGAAATGCGGGTGCGTGAGAGAACGCTGGAACTCGAAAATGTGAACGAGCAGCTTGAGCGGATGAGTACCACGGACGCACTGACGAATGTCAGGAATCGTCGTTTCTTCGATGACTTCCTCGATCGCGAGTTTGCGTTAGCACGCCACGA
The DNA here is from genome assembly GCF_002377545.1 of Thalassolituus sp. UBA3500. NCBI lineage: Bacteria > Pseudomonadati > Pseudomonadota > Gammaproteobacteria > Oceanospirillales > Oceanospirillaceae > Thalassolituus > Thalassolituus sp. UBA3500. The sequence continues at coordinate 21,137 of NZ_DFQB01000054.1, forward strand.
CAGGGCGAACTTCTCCATACTATTGCTGGATATCGATCACTTTAAACAGGTCAACGATACTTATGGTCATCAGGCGGGGGATGAAATCCTTCGCTGTATTTCAGGTGCTATCAGCGAAACGATTGAGAATAAAGACTCGGTTGCACGCTATGGCGGTGAAGAGTTTGCCGTCGTATTACCGGGGCTCAGTCAGGAGCAGGTTGCCGCGGTAGCCGAGGCGATTCGTCTGTCCATCGAGTCCATCTATCTCGACCGGATTGCTCATGGATTCAGGGTGACCATCAGTATCGGTTGTCATTCGGCGATACCTGAGGATTCTGATAGCCCTGAAGCCTGGTTGTCGAAAGCAGATGAAGCCCTTTATCGTGCGAAAGAAAACGGTCGTAACCGCATTGAGTGTTGGTCAGTTGATGAGGCTCAGGCGGAATAATCATCATCGCCTGAACTTCATCTGCATTTCACAGCGATCATTTTACTGAATGGAGAGCTGGCTGGCATAACCGACCCTGAAGCCACCCCAGTGCTCTCCGTTGACCCAGATGGGCACCGACAGGTCATGCATTATTTCACCGGTATCCCGCTTGTAAGTCTGAAGTAGGAATATACTCTGATTGCTGCCGCAGCGTGACCCGGTACGGTCGTCAAAGATACGTTTGGTGCGATTGTTCACGAGGTCTTTGTGGTAGTCCCCACTCAGTGGTTGAGCGAACTTCTTGTTGTGGGTAGGGAAGTACCCATTGTCATCGACTGCGCCCGCATAGGCGATGAAAGCATTTCGCTGTAAAATCTGTTCCTGAATATCAGGCAGTAACTCATCTGTGAAAGCATCAAAGTCCGTGGAGAACTTTTTAGGGTTGGTTCCGGGGATTTCACGATATTCACGACTGAATAAAGCGTCATGTGTGATCTTCCCACTGGCAATTGCTTCTTCGAATAGACGACCAATAGCCTGAGCAGCATTAAAAGCTTCTGCTTTGACCGTGTTGTGGGGTTCACCTAAATTACCACTGCCGAAAGACTCGAAAATAGTTTCTGCAGATTCCGACAGGCCAGCGGACTTATCGGCGATGGATGCCACTTCGTTTTCTGTTTCCTGATAATGCGCTGATGTCTGTCCGATAATTCCTGAAATATGCTGGATATGCCCAGTGTTATCGTTCATGTTTTCGACCAGTGCATTGACGGCGTGTTGTATGTTGTCGGCACGTTTATTTATTTCGGTCAGATGGTCGTTCAGCTCTCGTGTCATACTGACACCCTCATCGATGACCTTGATCAGGTTGCTACTATTGCCCGCGGCGAGTTTTACTTCCTGATTTATCTGGGTGATGGTGGTGCCAATCTGTTCGGTCGCATCGGATGTTTTTCCTGCCAGAGCCCGTACTTCATCTGCAACTACGGCGAACCCTCGTCCTTGTTCGCCGGCCCGTGCAGCCTCGATCGCCGCGTTAAGAGCCAGAAGGTTGGTCTGTTCGGCAATGTCATTAATGATGCTGGTAACTTTGCTGATGTTTTCAGATTTCGCTTCGAGGTTAGAAATCAACTCTGCATTACTTTGTACCTGGTTTCGGGTCTCTTCCATTTTGGGGATTGTGCGATTGATGGCCTCACTTCCTGCTCGGTTAATTTCCATGGCTTCGTTAGTAGCGCGTGCCGCTTCACGTGTTTGCTCGAGCATTTCTTCCATGGTGTTAGATATGCGATCGGTACTGTGAACGATCTGTTCACTGTCCTTTGCTTCATCGTGTATGCGCTTTTGCAACTTGTCTGCCGCGTATGACATTTCAGCTGCAGAGATGGCGATATGTCCGCCGTTGGCAGCAAGATCTTCCTGAACCTGTCTTGCTGAAGCCAGATAGTTGTTGATGTCTTGCGTGGCGCCGGCCAGCCAGTTCGCTGTTGGCTGAATGTTGTGTCGGTCGCCTTTGATCGAAGACGTCAGATTTGTGATGAGGCGTGTCGTTGGGCGTACTAAGAACCTGTATTGCAGAAAGGTCGTCACGCTGGCAGCGATTGCTGCGCTCAATACGAATGACATTAGCGGTTCAGCTCCTGATCCATGGACCAGGAAGCCGACAATGACGCCGCTGATTAGACCAGCCAATAACGATCCAGCTGCTAAACGTGAACTAGAAACCATAGAGAACTCTCCGCTTTGTCCTCTTTGAAGAATAGTCTATATGGCCTGAAAGGATATGGCTGTGCGTCAGCGGGTGCAGAAAGTCAGGCGAGCATGCCGCCAAAATGGCTGAAAATATCGCTAGTAAAACGGATACAGAGAATTAGAAGAGGGAAACCCTTTGATGGTGCCGAAGGGGAGACTCGAACTCCCACGGGCGTGAGCCCACTGCGACCTGAACACAGCGTGTCTACCAATTCCACCACTTCGGCAAAAGGGTGTGACGAGTGAATCGTCATTCACAGCACCATCAACACGGTAGGTTGTTGATGGTGCCCAGGGGGAGACTCGAACTCCCACGAGCGTAAGCTCACTGCGACCTGAACACAGCGTGTCTACCAATTCCACCACCTGGGCAAACAAGACTCTTCTTACGAAGACTCTTCACTGACCGAAAGATCCGTTGGTACTGAAATATTGGTACCAGAGGCCGGACTCGAACCGGCACACCCGAAGGCGGGGGATTTTGAATCCCC
>NZ_DFQB01000054.1:24095-40681 GCF_002377545.1 Thalassolituus sp. UBA3500
CGGCGGATTTTGAATCCCCTGCGTCTACCAATTTCGCCACTCTGGCAAATCAGTATCGGTCAGTGGCCGCGTATATTACTCAGTATTTTCTGAACGTCAACAATTTTTTCTAAGTATTTCCTTAACTTAGGAAATTATCTCGGGTAACCTTGCGTCCGGTTTTACGCGCATACTCCGCCCGCTATTCTCAGGCCTGATTAATGAAAACGAGTGACTTCAGCTTCGAGCTTCCTGATCATCTCATTGCCCGCCACCCGGCTGCCGAACGCAGTGCTTCGCGGTTGTTGGTTTTTGATCCGCAGCTACAACAGATAGATGACCGCATCTTTCGTGATATCGAGTCCTTAATCGAGCCGGGAGATCTGTTAGTTTTCAACAACACTCGTGTTATTCCGGCGCGGCTGTTCGGTGAAAAAGCATCCGGCGGTAAGCTAGAGGCTCTGATCGAACGTGTTGTGTCAGAACATGAAGTGTTAGCACACCTTCGTAGCTCCCGGTCTCCGAAACCGGGTCAGCTGGTGTCTCTGGGGGGCGAGGATGCTGAGGTGGTAGGGCGTGAAGGGGCGTTATTTCACCTACGTTTTACGTCGGATCGCCCGGTGCTGGATATCCTTGAGGATGTCGGGCACATGCCTCTGCCACCTTATATGGAGCGTGAGGATGCTGCAGAAGATCGCGAGCGTTATCAGACAGTCTATGCCGAAAAACCTGGTGCGGTTGCAGCCCCAACGGCTGGCCTGCATTTCGATGACGGATTACTGGACCGTCTTAGCACGAAAGGCGTGAACTTCGCTTTCGTTACACTTCATGTGGGTGCAGGCACGTTTCAGCCGGTGAAGGTTGATAACATCCATGAGCATCACATGCACTCTGAATACATCGAAGTGCCAGCAGATGTGGTGGATGCCGTGCGGGCGACGCGCGCAGCGGGCAAGCGTGTGATTGCTGTTGGTACCACGTCGGTACGAAGCCTTGAGTCGGCGAGCCGCAGCGGCGCGATCGAGGTGTTTCAGGGTGACTCCGATATCTTTATTTTTCCCGGATATGAGTTCCGCAGTGTCGATGCCATGATTACGAATTTTCACTTGCCTGAATCGACTTTAATTATGTTGGTGTCCGCGTTTGCTGGTCGGGAGGGGACTCTTGCAGCCTACGATCATGCGGTGGCCAATGAATACCGTTTTTACAGTTACGGTGACGCTATGTTTATGCCCTGTCGCCTGCGCCAATCGAGTGGGAGCTGATTATGACTCGCGAATGCTTTATGCAGTTTGAATTGCATGGCACGGATAAGCCAAAAGATGAAGGTGGCAGCTTCGCGCGTCGCGGTACCATCACATTTCCACGTGGTAAGGTCGAAACGCCAGCGTTTATGCCGGTAGGAACGTACGGTTCGGTGAAAGGCCTGAACCCTGAACAGGTGGAGGCTTTGGGTGCCCACATTATTCTGGGAAACACTTTCCACCTGATGCTGAGGCCGGGTACCGAGATCATTAAGGCACATGGTGATCTTCACGATTTTATTGGCTGGGATAAGCCCATCCTTACGGACTCTGGTGGTTTTCAGGTGTTCAGCCTGGGTGATATGCGCAAGATCACTGAAGAAGGGGTGACCTTTGCATCGCCGGTGAACGGTGACAAAGTTCTGATGACGCCGGAAAGCTCAATGGAAGTTCAGCGCGACCTCGGCTCTGACGTCGTGATGATATTTGATGAGTGCACACCATACCCGGCAACGACTCAGGAAGCAGCTGACTCGATGCGGATGTCTCTGCGATGGGCTCAGCGCTCAAAAGACGCACATGGCGATAATCCGGCTGCCTTGTTTGGCATCATTCAAGGCGGGATGTATGAGGATCTGCGTGATGAATCTTTGCAGGGGCTCATGGATATCGGCTTCGACGGCTACGCGATTGGTGGTCTGAGCGTTGGTGAGCCCAAAGACGACATGATGCGGGTGCTGCGTCATACGGCGCCTAAAATGCCGGAAGATAAACCGCGCTATCTGATGGGCGTTGGCAAGCCAGAAGATCTGGTTGAGGGTGTTCGCCGCGGCGTCGACATGTTCGATTGCGTAATGCCGACCAGGAATGCACGCAACGGGCACCTTTTTACGCATAACGGGGTTGTAAAACTGAGGAATGCCGCCAATAAGACTGATACTGGTCCGATTGACGCGGAATGCGATTGCTACACCTGCAAGAACTACAGTCGTGCGTATCTGCATCATCTTGATAAGTGCGGTGAGATTCTGGGGGCGACGCTCAATACCATTCATAACCTGCATTACTATCAGACGCTGATGGCCGGTTTGCGCAGTGCTCTTGAAGAGGGTACATTTGCCGCATTCGTCTCAGACTTCTACGCGCGTCGCGGTCGGGAAGTGCCGTCGCTAGACACACCACAAGATTGAGACCAGAAGAATTTTATTTACAGGCGATGCCTGAACATTGGGAGTAAATTTGAATGAAAGCTTTAATGGCGCTGTTTGCTGTTGTTCCTGCAACTGCTTTTGCTGAGGGTGCTCCTCAGCCTGCAATGGGTGATGCCTTTTCCTGGGTATTCCTGCTTGGTTTTGCAGCGATTTTCTACTTTATGCTGTGGCGCCCACAGGCAAAACGCCAAAAAGAACACAAGAACCTGATCGAAGGTCTGGCGAAAAACGACGAAGTCGTTACCGCTGGTGGCATGCTCGGTAAAGTGACCAAAGTGACTGAAGAGTTCGCTGTTATCGAAGTGGCCGATGGTGTTCAGTTCCCCGTGCAGAAAGTCGCTGTAACTGCAGTACTTCCTAAAGGCACGATCAAAGAAGTCAAAGCCTGACCAATCCCTGTAACGGCCTCCTCGGAGGCCGTTTCTTATGCTGAAGGAATAGGGCAGTTGTATGCTCAATAAATATCCACTCTGGAAAAACCTCCTCATACTTGTGGTGGTTGCACTGGCGTTTATCTACGCCGCTCCAAATTTGTATCCACCTGATGCTGCAATTCAGGTGACGCCAGTACGTGCCGGCGCTGAGATGTCTACCGCGACGCTGAATAATGTACGTAAAGCTCTTGATGGGGCGGATATCAGCTACTTCGGTGAGGAAGTAAACGGCAGTACCGCACTTTTACGCCTTACATCCCCTGATGCTCAGCTCCCTGCAAAAGCGGCTATCCAACGGAAACTGGGGGATGAATTTGTTGTTGCTCTGAACCTGGCGCCAACGACACCAGACTGGCTGGTTAATCTGGGGGCTGGACCAATGACATTGGGTCTGGACCTGAGTGGTGGTGTGCACTTCCTGATGGAAGTGGATATGGATGAATATGTTTCAGGCCGTATTACGAACTATCGCGAAGACCTGAGAACCAGCCTTCGCCAGGAAGACATCAAATACCGTCGTGTTGTTGTTGAAGGCAATAAGGTCCGTTTGAGCTTCCGCCAGGAAACACTGCGCAGCGACGCACGTACCTTTATTAATCGTAATTACCCTGGCGAATTCTTGCCACAGGAAGAAGAGGTTGATGGTAACTTCGACCTGATTCTGATGCTGACTGAGCAGAAAATTCGTGACTTTGAGGATTACGCGCTTAAGCAGAACCTGATGACGTTACGTAATCGTGTGAACGAGCTGGGCGTTGCCGAGCCTCTGGTTCAGCGTCAGGGCCGTAACCGCATTGTGGTTGAGTTGCCGGGTGTTCAGGATACTGCTGAAGCGAAGAAGATTCTGGGTAAGGCTGCCAATCTCGAGTTCCGCTTAGAAGCTGAGCCGGGTGCCAGTCGCTTTGCTACGGAAGAGTACAGCTTCCGCGATAATCAGAATCGTACTGCACGCCTGGAAAAGAAAGTAATTACCACAGGTGACAGCGTAACCAACGCCAGCTCTGGTTTTGATGAGAACAGCTTCCCTCAGGTAAATATCAGCCTCGACAGTAAAGGTGCCGCGCGTATGACGCAGGTGACCAAGAAAGCGGTTCAGCGCCGGATGGCCGTGCTGTTTGTCGAGCGAAAACCAAAAACGACTTACGAAATGGTTGATGGCGTCGAGCAGCCTAAAACGATTCAGGTGGTCGAGAAATCAATAATTTCACTGGCTACGATTCAGAGTGTGCTGGGGAGTAGTTTCCGTATCACGGGGCTTCAGTCTGCCGAAGCGAACGAGCTGGCACTTCTGCTTCGCTCAGGTGCGCTTGCCGCACCAATGGACTTCGTAGAAGAAAGAACCGTTGGACCAAGCCTGGGTGCTGAGAACATTGAAATGGGTGCTCGTTCAGTGATGGCTGGTCTGGCACTGGTGTTGATCGCCATGCTGGTGTTCTACCGCGCATTTGGCTTGATAGCGAACATTGCCCTGGCGGTTAACCTGGTGCTTCTTGTTGCCCTGATGTCGATTATCGGCGCAACCCTGACCCTGCCGGGTATTGCGGGTATCGTTCTGACCGTCGGTATGGCTGTTGACGCCAATGTGCTTATTTTCTCTCGAATACGGGAGGAGCTGAAAAATGGTCGATCGCCTCAGCAGGCGATTCATGAAGGCTATGATCGTGCCTTCCTGACTATCTTTGACGCCAACCTGACGACCTTAATTGTCGCCGTCATCTTGTTCGCAGTCGGTACGGGCCCGGTCAAAGGCTTTGCTGTGACACTGTCCTTCGGGATCCTTACGTCGATGTTCACCGCGGTTATGGTGACACGTGCAATGACTAATCTGCTGTACGGTGGTCGCCGTGTAGAGCGCCTGTCGATTGGAGGAAAGGCATGAATACTGTGAACTTTATGCGCTTCCGTCATATCTCGACGGCGATCTCTCTGACCTTACTTCTGGTTTCAGTCGTCGCCATTGGTATGCGAGGCCTTAACTTCGGTCTCGATTTCACCGGCGGTACGCTCCTTGAAGTCGAATACGAAACTCCAGTTGCGCTGTCAGAGGTTAAATCGGTTCTCGACACTGCAGGCTACAGAGATGTGGTCGTTCAGAACTTTGGCTCTGAAACGGACGTTCTGGTTCGTATGTCCGAGTCTTTCCGCGATGATCTGGGTAATGAAGTACTGGGTTTGCTGCAGACGAATGTTGACGATAATTCACTGACGCTGCTGCGTAGTGAGTTTGTTGGTGCCAGCGTCGGTGAAGAACTGCGTGACCAGGGCGGCATTGCTATGCTGGTGGCACTCTTCGTTGTTATGGCTTACGTTACTTTCCGATTCCAGTGGAAGTTCTCCGTGGGGGCGGTCATGGCATTGTTCCATGATGTCCTCATAATTATCGGTATGTTCGCTCTGTTTCAGTGGGAGTTTGATCTTAATGTCTTGGCGGCCCTGCTGGCTGTTATCGGTTACTCGCTGAACGACACCATCGTAGTGTCTGACCGGATACGTGAAAACTTCCGTATGATGCGGATTGGCTCATCGGTAGAAATCATTAATGAGTCGCTTACTCAGACACTGGGTCGTACCTTGATGACCTCCTTGACGACTATCCTTGTGCTGCTTGCCTTGCTGTTTCTGGGTGGGGACATCATTCACAACTTCGCTCTGGCATTGACCATAGGTGTCGGCGTGGGTACGTATTCGTCGATTTACATCGCAGCAAACCTGCTGCTGGCGTTTAACATCAGTCGCGAAGACCTGTTGCCGCCAGAGCTCGAAGAGGAAGGTGACGAGACTCCGTAGTCGTTGTCCATCTGAGAAAAGAACATGAGCGGCACGGCCGCTCTTGTTCTTAATGTCGGCCTGATACTCATACGTTTGTTTTAAACGTACTATTGTAACGGCGTACGCCATTCATGACTGGCGTGTTGCATTTTACGCCATTTGAATGGTATCAATATGTAACGGGATGTCATGGGGGGTGTCCTGAGAATGATCGGAATTTAAGCTTCGGGATGGAGCAAAACAGGACGTTTAGGGCGAAATTTGTGTCAAAAAGGGACAGTTAGCCAAATGCGTCTTTATAACAATAATGAAAGCGGTATGCTGCCGCACAGCTGATTCTTTACTGACCTTTTGGGGGCAGAAGCCAGTAAGCCTCAGAGTCAGCCACCAGAAGAATAATGAAGGAAGCAGAATGAACGTCAGAACCCTGTTTGCCACTCTGTTTGGTCTTTTGTTTCTGTCGTCCGCAACGCTCACTTATGCGGCTGACGATCTCGAATCCCGACGAAACGCAAAGCTCGAAGCAACAGTAATGAATCCTAATCTGCCGCTTGAGAAGCGAATTCGCGCACTCAAAAAGCTGCAGAAGGATGAAATGGTCAATGGCCGTATCCTGAGGACATTCTGTGTCTGGGACCCGCTGGGCAGAACGGGACCTATCTCCTCCACCGTAGAAGACCAGAAGCTCCGGTCGCTCCACTATGGTATGGATCTTACTGTTTTGACCTATCAGGACGAGTCTGAGCTGGTAGAAGCGCTTCGCAGCGGTGAAGAGTGTGATGCTGCCCTGATTCGTGGTGTTGCTGCGATGGAATTTAATCGCTTTGCGGGCACGATTGAATCCGTCGGTGGTTTGCAGAGTCGCCAGCAGGTTCAACTGCTGATGCAGGTGATTGCGAATCCGCGCATGGCACAGCGCCTCGGCGATGATAATTACGTTGTACTCGGCCTGGCTACTCTGGGTTCCTCTTTCCGTTACAGTGCCGATCGTAGTAACCGTTCACTCGCCAGCTTTAAAGGCAAAAAGATAGCAACCGAGTCGTTTGACCCCGGGATGGCTCGGCTGACCGAAGCCTTCGGTGCTGATGCTGTGGTCGGCGATATGATGAGCAACGTTCAGAAATACGCCGACAATGAAGTTGCGGGCATGATGTCACCCATTGTCGCCTACCTTGTTATGGGTAGTGGGCAGATCTCGGGTGATGTGGCAATTATTGATACTCCTGTGGCTCAATCAACTATTCAATTGATTGGCCGCACTGATAAATTCCCACCGGGTCTGGCTCAGATTCTTCGCGAAGACTTTTTGTTTAAGTTTGATAACTATGCTCGTCGCGTCGATAACGAGATGGCACTGGTTCCAGAATCTTTCTGGGCCAAAGACAGTGCTCAGGATGCAGCAGCACTGGAGAAGTATTCACTTGATGTGCGTCTCAAGCTTCGTGAAGAAGGATACTACGATCCTGCGATGCTCAGGCTTCAGCGCAAGATTCGTTGTAAGTTTGATCCGGCGCGTAGCGAATGTACGAACCCGAAAGAGTAACCTTCTTCAAAGGTCGATAAGCAAACAGAAAGGCAGCCCAGGCTGCCTTTTTTGATGGTCATTGTTTCAGTGGTGAAGGTTTGGATGGGCTGAAATGTCCGCGGCTGTGCTCAGTCAGTTCAAGGACGGCTGAATGGCTGTGACGCCGTTCGGCGACGATAGCGTAGAAGGCTTGCTGTAGTTCTGGGACAGTACCTGCAACGTTGACGTCGTAGCGACGACAGATCTCTTCTGTGATGACTTCCGGCGCAAAAAAGAACCCATGTCCTTCACTGCCAAACGCTTTAAGCAGTGCCGAGTCATCGAATTCTCCGGCAATTCGCATCGAAATTCCCTGGCGTTTGAGCCAGCTCAACAGGTTTGTTCGCATCGTCGATGAAGAGCCGGTCGGTATCAGAAGCGGTGCATCCACGAGACACTCCGGAAATGACTTGCCCTCCAGCAAGCGACCATTAGCAAAGCACGCAAGCCGGCTGGCACCAAGCTCATGGCTGAAGCAGCGTATGTTCATGCCTGGTGGCACGGGGCTATCGGCCAGCACGACATCAAGTCTGTGCACCGCCAGTTCGCCTAGTAAGGTGATCATCTGCTCTTCTCGGCATATCAGCTTCATCTGTGGATTCTTGGCGATGATAGGGGCAAGCAGCTGGTGAGTAATTGACTTGGGCAGGGCGTCTACGATGCCCACCCTGAGCTCTTCCGGGCGTGTAGTCAACCCCTGCTGCATGACTTCCTGCATCTCTTCGCCTAAGCGGAATATGTCTTTGCAGTATTCGTATGCCAGGTGGCCCGCGTCGGTCAGTTCGACGTTACGACCATTGCGGCGCAGTAACGCTTCGCCCAGATCGTCTTCGAGTAATTTGAGCTGCCCACTTATGGTTTGCGGTGTGATAGCAAGGCGGTCTGCAGCCGCCTGAATGCTACCGCTTTCTGCGACCGCGAAAAAATAGTGCAGGTGCTTATAGTTGAGTCTGTGCATACTTCGTAAAAACCGATGTATCATATATAGTTAATACGAATATTATTGTTGTAAAACGCGTCATACAATACGTAAATCAAAAAAGGAGTGAGACTATGAAACGTCCCGATTATCTGAATTCAGAAAACAACGAGCCGGTTGCACGTAGCATACCGGTTGATCAGTATCAGGCAGATACCGCCGGCAATACTTTTGCCCCTGATGCTCAGAAAGTACTGCGTAACACCTATGCGCTTCTGGCCATGACGCTGGTATTCAGTGCCGCTATGGCGGGTGTCTCTATGGCAGTGAACGCGCCTTCTTTGGGTTTGCTGACTCTGGTTGTAGCTATCGGTCTTATGTTTGCTATTCATAAAACAGCTAACAGCGTTGCTGGTATTGCGCTGACCTTCGTTTTTACTGGCTTCATGGGCTTTACCCTTGGGCCAATGCTGAACATGGTGGCTGGCATGCAAAGCGGTGGCGCGACCATTGGCCTTGCGTTGGGCGGCACAGGCGTAACCTTCCTGCTGATGTCTGCATTTGGTATGTCTACTAAGCGAGACCTGTCTGGTTGGGGCAAGACTCTGTTTGCAGGCTTTATCGTAGCCATCATTGGTGGCGTGGTCGGATATTTGTTTAACATCCCGGCTCTCTCGCTGGCTATCTCTGCGATTGTCATTCCGCTGAGTGCTGCACTGATCAGCTATGAAACAAACAGCATCGTGCGTGGTGGCCAGACTAACTACGTTCTTGCGACAGTCAGTCTGTATGTCGCGATCTACAACCTGTTTGCGAACCTTCTTGTTCTGCTGGGCGTATTCGGTTCAGACGATTGATAACACTCTGACTCTCTGTGCTCATGAGGGTGTGCCGCAGGCCTGAGGTCTGCGGCTTTTTTGTTTCTGGGCTAAGCTGAATGTATGAAGATACTCCTGTTTTTAGTCTTGGCTTCCGTATACAGCGCCGCGGTCTTGGCTCTGCCCGTGTGCTCAGACCGTGACGCAAAGGCCGCGTCAGACGAAAAAGCCCTCAGCTACTTTCGTAAGCAAGGCGAAATCTTCCATCCCGCCCGTGTTCTCAAGAAACACAACACGAGTCGCCATAAAGAAGTTGCGAGCTACGTAAAGTTCGGCGAAAAGCGCTACAGTATTTTCACTTTGGTAGACACAGACTGCTACGCCAGATTCATCAAGCGCACCCGACAAGGTGACTAACGCGCTTCCTCATCTACGAGCAGCTTCTCATTCGCTGGGGTTACTGATAACTTATACTCAAGTTATACAAAGGCTAGGGTGAGACTATGATTCCATTCCAGAAACTGAATAAACGAGACCCCATAGAAAAGGTCATCATTGTGTCGCTTGACCTTGCTCTGTATCAGGTGAATGTCCTGCTTGATGGACAAGAACTGCTGGTCTCTGACAAGAAAGGAAAACCATTGCGCGCCCGAAATACCCTCGAAATTGAAGCTCTATTCGAAGGCTACAACGTCAAGGATATGGTGTTGCGGCATGAAAGCGCCTACGACGAGATGGTGAATCAGCCCACGCGACAGGGAAGCAACCGGATGGAGGTACCACTAGGGCGCAACGGCCTTGGTTATGCGGCTAACGATAGTGAGTAATTATCGAGTTCCTCCAGTATTTATCATGAACTCTGAATTAATTAATAACTCAGATTCATCGCTAGAGGTGCAGCATTAGTTAGACGTCAGCATGCCCGCGACACTGATCACGTTCATGGCCACTTCAACGATACGCTTATTGCTGTCCATCGCTGCCTGACGAAGGTGGCGATAGGCTTCCTCTTCCGTGATCCCTTTCGACTGGATCAGCAGGCCTTTCGCCTTATCAATCAGCTTACGTTCATCGAGTGCCTGGCGGGCCTCTGCCAATTCACTGCTAATGCGTTGTAAGCGCTCCGCCTGTCCCTGAACAAGGTCGGATATAGAACGCGCCAGTTTCACGTTAACACCGGGTGTCAGGTTGCTATCCGAATTTAACGTCGACTCAGGCAGCAAGCCTAATGGAGACTCGGGTGGCTCACTGACTTCTGCCAGATCCTTCAGGTGTTCCCGGTGGAGCCTCAGGTCTTCTTCGGCAGAATTAATTTTGGTTTCACAGAGTTTCATCAGGTCGCCGGTCATATCGAGTTCGATGCTCTGCATTTCATCAATACGGCGTGTCGCTACCTCATACCAGACTTCACTGATGGAGGTCGGCAAAGCATCCTCAGTACGATAGCGCTCAATCATCTTACGCAGACGTTCCAGCTCAGCCGTTGCCTCACAGCTCTCAAGTTGATGCCAGCGCGCTTTAGGAACACTGGCAGAGAATTCGGTGAAAATACCGAAGCAGCGTTCCTGCGCATCGAGTAGCTCGTGCACTTTATCCTGGAGGGTATTGCTGAAGCTCCCGCTGGTGAAGCCGATCAATCCCATCGCACGTTCCTGGCCCGCATATTCTTTACCTTGAACAAAGTTAAAGAGCGCAACCAGTGCACGGGTGATCTCCGGGTCATCAGCGATATCAGCCGCTTCAAAGATCACCGTGAGCAGCCCAGTAATTAAACGGCTGTAGAGTGCGGTGTTCTCAGTGGGCGACACTTTGCGGGCGGTCACCTGTGCTCGCAGCGCGTCTATTCCCTCAAGGCATTGAATAACAAACGCCAGGCTACTCAGTAGTCGGGTTGAGTGGGAGAGAGAGTCGCTTTCACTGAGTTTCGTAAGCGTCTGCCGGAAGTGCTTCTGGGCAATGCCGGTGACTTCGAGTTCATCGGCTCGCTGCTGCGCGTATCGCTGTCCGTCTGACACAAGATAAATGTTGGACAGACCACGTTCACGCTGAAGTTCGTGAATGAGTTCCGTTACCCGACCGACCAGGCGGCAATTCACCTGCAGTTGTTGAAGCGCTGCAATTTCAGCGTGTTTGGCGGCGAGCAGAAAGTCTTCGGAGGTGGTCAGTTGAGGCATGAATCTTAATGAATCCTGATAGTTTGTGGGGATGATACGCTGCAGTGGGAGGAAGTTGAATTAACCTGTGGCCGAAAAGATGACAAGTTGATCAGTCTTGGCCTGATGAGAGTGTTGTCAGTTATGCTACATCGCCCGCCATTGCGATTATCCTTACTTACACTTTACTCCATAAAGTAATGCTAAAGAAAAGTTGATGAATCAAGCAGTTAGGGAATATCTACTGACGTGCGCTCGTCACAAAAGGAGTGGGTGGCATGTATTGATACATTTGTCAGATGGTTATTGGAAAGACGATCTAATACCATCTACCTAATACGGGTCTTACTCCGTGTGGCCGTTTTGGTTACCACGGACAAGTAAGAAAATAATAAGAAAAACAGTGGCTTTTGTTTGCCGGGCTCGTACTCCATACCCCGATCAGCTCCAGTCACCTGTTCTCGCACGTCAATGCTCGCGCATAGACTCCAGAGGAGTGAACCTTGAATAACTTCCGCACAGCACTATTGGTGCCCCTGGTTGCAGGCCTTGCTGCTTGTTCATCAGGTGGCTCAGATGGCGATGATCCACGAGTCCCGGATCCGGTTGATGGAGGAGGGCAAGCCCCCGTCGCACTGGATTTCGCATCGACTCCGGAAGGTAACCCTGTAGAAGACGAACGTTGGCAGTATCAGATTGAAACGAATCTCGCTGACAGTGAGTCCTTGGTCTTCAGTCTGATCAGCGGTCCAGCAGGAATGGAAGTCTCGACCGATGGAATAGTCACTTGGACACCAACTGATGAGCACGGCGATACCGTTGATGCAACGTTGCAAGCGACCTACGACGATGGTGAGACTCGTCTCACTGCGCAGCAGACCCTCACCCTGCAGGTCGTGCATGTCAACGACAAGCCACAGATTGTCTCCGACGAGCCGGACTCTGCGGTACTGGGCGGCTGGTTTGAGTATCAGATTGAGGTGGAGGACCCCGACGACGAAAACAACGGGACAGATATCCTCTTCAGTGCCTCATTGCCCTTCGTCAGTGAGTCCAGGCTGGAAAACTATCAACTTGAGGTGTCGCCCACGGGGCTTGTGACACTCTTTATTCCAGAGGACTTCCTGGAAGACCTTGATACAGAAGAAACTGGAATCGACAAAGTACTGATCGTCTCTGTAACGGTCACTGATGGTGAGGAAGACTGGCGCACAACCCTCAATATTCCTGCCCGTCAACGATGGAATCTACTGGTCGTTGAGGCGAACTTGCCACCAGTTATCACCTCGGAGCCTGTGATCACTGCGACTGAAGATACAGCGTACGAATATCAGGTAGAGGCCGTCGATATTGCCGGTGAAACGGACCTTGGATTCGAGATAGACGATGACCTGACTTATACCCTCACCGACGCGCCGGACGGCATGACCATCTCGGCAACCGGCCTGATTGAATGGACACCAACCGAACAGGGCGCCGAACCGTACTTAGAAAACGTCACGGTTGTCGTTGCTGACGGCGGTGAAGACGGCGTCGAACCGGCAACGCAATCCTTTGCTATTGATGTCACTCCGGTCAATGACGCGCCCGCGTTGACGGGCTCGCCGATCAGTTTCGTAGAGGTCGGCACGACCTATTCTTATCAGCTTGTCGTGTTTGATACGGATGACATTAACATTGAAACAGATCTGACGTTCTCCCTTCTGACGTCACCGGAAGGTATGGAAGTCGATGAACGGGGCCTTGTAACTTGGATGCCTGAGGTAACGAGCGGCACATTCACTGTGGAAGCGTCGGTCGCTGACGGCGGTGAAGACGGCGCCGAAGCCGCAACGCAAAGCTGGACGATTGAGGTGCGAGGTGGTGACAACCTTGCCCCTGTGATTGATCAGGGCGAAACAACGACCCTGACTACCGCCGAGGATAACGCAGGTGGCGTGACCCTGACCGCCAGTGACGTAAACGGCGACACACTCGGCTGGAGCATCCTGTCTGATGCCGGTAACGGTTCTGCGACGGTCTCCGCACAGGGTGAAGTTACCTACACCCCAGACCTGAACTTTAACGGCAGTGATACCTTCACCGTCCAGGTGTCTGACGGTGCACTGACGGACAGCATCGATGTCAGCGTGACGATCACTGCGATCAATGATAAGCCTGTGATCGTTTCTGAAAAGCCAACGTCTGCTGTGAAAGGCGCCTGGTTTGAATACCAGATGGAAGTAACTGATGCGGATGATGAGAACAATGGCACTGATCTGACGTTCACTGCGTCTTTGCCTCTCGTCAGTGAAGCCAACCGCCCTCAGTACAACCTGTCTGTTTCGTCGACCGGGGTGGTGCGGGTTTATGTTCCTACCTCTTACAGCTACAGCGTGCTGAGACTGAGAGTAGGAGTGACTGACGGTGAAGAAGACTGGCGTAACGGCATCAACGTGGCGCCTTATCAGTTCTGGGATCTTGCTGTTATAGATGGCAACACCGCCCCAGTGATTACTTCAGAGGCCGTAACTACCGCCACTGAAGATGCCCTCTACTCATATCAGGTCGCTGCTGAAGACAGTGCGGGTGAGACCGCCGAAGGTGACCCGCTTCAGGACGAACTGACATACAGCCTGACTGAAGCACCGGCAGGCATGACCATCTCTGATACAGGTCTGATCCAGTGGACGCCGGCAGAGAACGGAGCGTCCTCATATTCTGAAAACGTCACTGTTATCGTTGCCGACGGCGGTGAAAACGATGTAGAGGCTGCAACTCAGAGCTTTACCGTGACAGTAACGCCTGTGAACGATTCTCCAGTGCTGAGTGGCACGCCAACCAGCTTCGTACAGTTGGGTAACAGCTATTCCTACCAGCTTGAAGTGGCGGATGCCGACGACGCTAATAACGGCAATGATCTGACCTTTAACTTAGTGACTGCACCTTCGGGTATGACGGTCAGTGATATCGGTCTGGTGGACTGGACACCTGCGGTCGCCGCGGGTGTATACAACGTTTCTGTCAGTGTCGTTGATGGCGGTGAAGATGGTGCGATTCCGGCAACTCTGGCGTGGACTGTTGAAGTCCGTGCTGCTGCTAACGTCGCTCCGGTGATCAACGAAGAAAGCGCCTCGATTGAAGTCGATGAAGATACGCAGGGCAATGAGACGCTGACCGCGACTGATGCAAACGGCGATACTCTGACCTGGTCTGTTATCAGTGCGGCCAGCAATGGTTCTGCAACAGCCACTGGTGGCAATCTGACATACACACCAGCAGCCAATTTCCACGGCAGTGACAGCTTCACTGTTCAGGTGTCTGACGGAGATCTGACGGACAGCATTGTTGTTAATGTCACCGTAAACTCCGTTAATGATCTGCCTGTGATTGACCAGGGCGCGACCACTTCTCTGACGACGCCTGAAAACACCGAAGGCAATATCACGTTGACCGCCTCTGATGCGGATGATGATTCACTGAGCTGGTCTGTCAGCGCGGCAGCGACTCATGGTTCTGCCTCCGTGGTGGACGGCAATGTCAGCTACACCCCGAATGAAAACTTCAACGGCAGCGACAGCTTCACTGTTCAGGTAACTGACGGCACAGCCACTGACATTATCGTCGTTAATGTGACGGTCACCGCGGTGAATGAAGCCCCCGAGATTAATCAGTCGGAAGCTTCTGTAACGACTGACGAAGACACTGAGGGCACGACCACACTGACGGCAACTGATACTGATGGCGATGTCCTGAGCTGGTCGGTCTCCAGTGCAGCGAGCAACGGCTTGGCGACTGTGACCGGTGGCAACGTCACCTACACCCCGAATGAGAACTTCAACGGCAGCGACAGCTTCACTGTTCTGCTTTCTGATGGTGAGCTGAGCGATACGATTGAAGTGTCCGTGACCGTGAATGAGCTGAACGATGCGCCAGTTATCGATCAGGGCGCAACGACCATACTGACGACCGACGAAGACGAAGAACAGACGCTCGTACTGTCTGCTTCTGACGTTGAAAATGACAGCCTGAACTGGTCTGTTAGCAGTGCAGCCGCTAACGGTTTTGCCAGTGTGGTTGATGGTACGGTGACCTATCAGCCAGCGCCTGACTTCAATGGTACCGATGCCTTTGTTGTGATGGTGTCTGACGGTACTGATAGCGCGACGATTGCAGTCAGCGTGACGGTGAATGCCGTTAATGACCTGCCAGAAATCACCTCGTCCGCAATAACGACGGCAACCGAAGGCGTCGAATATTCTTACGCTGTTCTGGCGAGCGACGTCGAAGACGATTCTCTGACCTTCTCTCTGAATACGGCACCTGCGGGCATGAGCATCAGCAGCAGCGGTGTGATCACCTGGACGCCAGCAGACGGCATCAGCACCGCCAACGTGATTGTGGCTGTGTCTGATGGTAGCGACAGTGGCAGTGTCACTCAGTCGTTCACGATTGCAGTGACCGATGTAAACGATGCCCCAGTGATTACCTCGGTGGCTCCAACGTCTGTCATATTGGGTGAGGAATACACCTATACGCCAAGCGCCACCGATGCCGAAAACGACCCCCTGACCTGGAGTCTGACTCAGAAGCCAGCCGGCATGACGATCAATGTAACAACCGGTGCGATCAGCTGGACACCAGCCGAAGCAGGTAGCAGTGGCACTGTGCGTCTGGTCGCCAACGATGGCAACAGTGATTCTGTGGCCCAGACCTTCGTGATTACTGTGTCTGAGCCAGACAACGAAGCGCCGGTCATCGGTCAGGGCGAAACAGGCACGCTGACCACTGATGAAGATACTCAGGGCAGTACTACTCTTACCGCCACCGACACTAACGGTGACAGCCTGAGCTGGTCGGTATCCAGCCCGGCGAGTAACGGCAGTGCTGCGGTCGTGGGTGGCAATGTCACCTATACGCCAACCGCAAACTTCAATGGCAACGACAGCTTTACCGTTCAGGTGTCTGATGGTTCTCTGACCGATACCATTTTGGTGAACGTGACTGTGAGCGCGGTGAATGATCTGCCAGTTATTGCACAAGGTACGGGAACGGCGCTGACCACCCCAGAAAATACCGCAACGGGCGTGACTCTGAGCGCGTCTGATGTCGATGGAGATAGCCTGAGCTGGTCGATCAGTACCGCTGCTTCTGATGGCTCGGCAAATGTGACGGCTGGCAATGTCAGCTACACCCCGAATGCCGGTTTCAATGGCAATGACAGCTTCACGGTTCAGGTCTTTGATGGCACGGCACCAGTCAGCTTCGTTGTAAATGTCGAAGTGACTGCGATGAACGATGCGCCTGTGATTGATCAGGAAACGGCCTCTGTTTCGACGTCTGAAGACACTCAGGGTACGACTGCTCTGACGGCTACCGATATTGATAGCGCCAGCCTGAGCTGGACCGTTTCAGTTGCGGCCAGCCATGGTTCGGCGGCTGTGTCCGATGGTAATGTCACCTACACCCCGAATGAAAACTTTAATGGCAGCGACAGCTTCACCGTTCAGGTGTCT
>NZ_DFQB01000054.1:40971-41136 GCF_002377545.1 Thalassolituus sp. UBA3500
CAGCTTCACCGTTCAGGTGTCTGATGGTGAGTTGAGCGACAGCATTGTGGTCAGCGTGACCGTAACCGCAGTGAATGATGCGCCGGTCTTTGCTAATGCCGCGTCTACTTCGGCCGTGGAAGGCAGTGAGTACAGCTATCAGGCGGTCATCACTGACCTGGATGA